>CAYHKI010000008.1:0-14520 GCA_964357165.1 uncultured Gammaproteobacteria bacterium
GCCAATCACGAAAACCGTAGCCGACGCAAGATTAGTTCTCAATTGGATTGAAGGGACAGACAGAAAAGATAACAATGCAGTCGCCAGTGGCAAATGGCAAATGGCAAATGGCAAATCTATAAAAGGCCTAAAAATTGGCATCCCAGTCGAATATTTTGCCCAAGGGTTGGATCAAGATGTCGAAAAAGTTATCAATACTGCCTTAAACAAATTAAAAGAACTTGGCGCAGAAACGGTAGAAGTTTCTCTTCCTCACACGCAGTACGCTGTGGCCACTTATTACTTAATTATGGCCTCAGAAGTGTCTTCCAATTTAGCAAGATACGATGGTGTTCGTTTTGGAAAAGACAGAGGCAAATTCGGGCCGGAAGCAAAAAGAAGAATAATTCTGGGAACCTTCGCATTGTCTGCAGGTTATTTTGAAGATTATTTTATAAAAGCTGCCAAAGTTAGGACGCTAATAAAACAGGATTTCGAAAAGGCATTTAAAAAATGTGATGTAATTGCAGGCCCTGTTTCTCCAACAGTTGCCTGGAATCTTGGCGAAAAAATTAGTGACCCGTTAACAATGTATCTCTCCGACATCTACACGCTATCCGCCTCTCTCGCCGGCATCCCTGGTCTTTCTGTCCCGTGCGGTTTTTCGGCAGGTCTCCCAGTCGGTCTTCAGCTTCTTGGTAAATACATGGACGAAGAAACAATATTATCAGTCGGCGAAATCTATCAATCGGCAACAGATTGGCATAAGAAGAAGCCGAATTTGAATCAAGATTTATGAATTATGAATTAAGTATATAAAGTCTATGAACCATCAACAACCAACCATCAACAAATCCTGGGAAACCGTCATTGGTGTTGAAATCCATATCGAAACAAATACAAAAACTAAGATGTTTTGCGCCTGTTCTGCGGACTATTTTGGTGCCAAACCAAATACACACACCTGCCCTGTTTGCCTGGGGCTGCCTGGAGCTTTGCCCTTTATAAACCAAGAAGCAATAGAAAAATGTATACAAATAGGCTTGGCTCTTGGCTGCAAAATATCCCAACACTCACTTTTTGAACGCAAAAACTATTTTTATCCAGATTTGCCAAAAGGTTACCAAATTTCCCAATACCGATGGCCGCTTTGTACTAACGGGTCAATCGAAATAGACGGAGAATATGGTAAAAAAACTATTCGGATAAACCGTGCGCATCAAGAAGAAGACACCGGGAAATTAACTCACATTGGAAAAGAAACGTTTATAGATTTTAACAGGTCAGGTTTGCCACTAGTCGAAGTAGTAACGGAAGCAGATTTTAGAAGCTCCGGTGAAGTGCGCGATTATGCAAAGAAACTTCAGCAAATCATAAAATCTATTGGTGTTTCCCAGGCCAACATGGAAAAAGGCGATATGCGCCTTGAAGCAAATGTGTCCGTCAGACCGAAAGGACAGCAGGAACTGGCTCCTTACAGAGTAGAGTTAAAAAATATAAATAGTTTCAAATTTATAGGAGATGCCATAGACTACGAGGTCGAAAGACAAATAAAGCTCCTCGAAAAAGGTGAGAAGATTGCCTTACAAACAAGGGGATATAACGAGAATAAAAAAGAAACATTTCTGCAAAGGGTAAAAGAAGAAGCAAACGATTATCGCTATTTTCCGGAACCGGACTTGCCGGCGCTTTTAATAAACTTGGCAGATGTCGCAAAGCTTAAAGCTAATCTGAGTGAGCTGCCTGCACAAAAAGAAAATAAATATCTTGCTCTTGGATTATCTCAAAATGCTGCCAGGACAATAGCCAATTCACTAGCGCGATCACAGCTGTTTGAAAAAGCCATCAAAAAAATAGACCAAAAAGATATTGCAAATCTTGCCAACTTTTATGTCAATAAAGGATCTATTTCAACCAGCTCAGATAATCTTATAGAACATTACAAGGCAGGGCAAACTAGCAAATCGCAAACGATTACAAACAAAGATGAGCTCAGTTCAGTCTTAAAAGAAGTTATAAAAGAAAATTTAGAGAGTGTAGTCTCTTATAAAGCAGGAAAATTAAACGCAATCCAATCACTTATCGGATCAGCCATGAAAAAAACGCAAGGTAAGGCAGACGCACAAAAAGTAAAAAATATTTTAGAACAGTTACTTAAATAAGTTTCACTCTGGTTTGCTAAAATACCTTAAGAAGTTATGTCAAAATTTGTTCACTTACACGTTCATACAGAGTTTTCGCTTCTAGATGGTCTTTCAAAAATTCATAAACTTGTTTCACAAGCAAAAATTTATGGTATGCATCATCTGGCAATAACCGATCATGGTTCTATGTATGGAGCAGTTAAGTTCTATAAAGAATGTAAGGCTGAAGGAATAAATCCTATTATCGGTTGCGAAATGTATATTGCAAAACGTTCTTTAGGTCAAAAAGATGTGAGTCAGGACAAAGAATATTCACATCTTACTGTTTTGGCGTCTGACGAAGAAGGATATAAAAATTTAATGAGGCTTGTGACAATTTCCCATTTAGAGGGATTTTATTACCGCCCAAGAATAGATAAAGACCATTTGGCAAAATTTTCAAAAGGCCTTATCGCCCTTTCAGGCTGTAACTCTTCTGAAATTTCTAAATCGCTGATTATAGGTGACTATAAGAATTCAAAAGAAATTGCTAGAACTTATAGTCAGATTTTTGGTGCAGATAATTTTTATTTAGAAGTGCAAAGACACGATTATAATAAATTTCAAAAAGCACATCAGCAGGGTTCAGAAATTTACAATGATCTCGGTAAAATGGCTCAAGATGAGAATAAAATAATTCTTGGAGCTAAAAAATTATCAAAAGATTTAGGTCTTAAATTGGCTGCAACAAACGACATTCATTACGTTCTTGCACAGGACGCTCTGGCCCAAGATGCAATCGTTTGTATTCAAACCGGTAAAAATCTTTCAGATATTAAAAGATTAAGAATGATAGATTCTCCAACTTTTTTTCTTAAATCATCCCAAGAGATGGAAGAATTGTTTAGTGATATGCCTGAAGCAGTCACAAATACACAAGAGATTGCCAATAAAGTAAATATAAAACTCATCCTAGGAAAAGTAGCTTTTCCGAACTTTAAAGTTCCCAATAATCAAACAGTAGACGAATTTTTAAAAATAATGTGCTACGAAAGAATTAAATTAAAAGTCGAAAAAGTGACAAAAATTATGGAAGAAAGGTTAGAATACGAACTTTCAGTTATTTCTAAAAAAGGTTACTCAACATATTTTTTAGTTGTCGCTGATTTTGTAAATTGGTCGAGGGAAAAAGGTATTATTTCAACTACCCGCGGTTCCGCGTCTGGTAGTCTAGTTTCCTACGCACTTGGTATTACGGCCATTGATCCTCTTTATTTCAAATTACCCTTTGAAAGATTTTTAAATTTATGGAGGCCCAGTTTGCCAGATATTGATGTGGATTTTGAAGACACAAGACGCGATGAAGTTATTGCATACGTAAGGGATAAATATGGAAGTGAAAAAGTTGCCCAAATAGGTACTTTTGGAACAATGATGGCCAAAGGCGCGGTCCGAGATGTTGCTAGAGTGTTAGGTTGGCCGTATTCAAAAGCAGACAGGATTTCTAAAATGATTCCAATTGGCTCACAAGGTTTTCAAATAACCTTGGATATTGCCAAGCGACAAAATAAGGAACTTGGAAATCTATACTTAGAGGATCTAGAAGTAAAACAACTTTTAGATTTGGCGGAAAAAGTCGAAGGAAACGCCCGTCACGTTTCTATCCACGCAGCTGGTGTCGTTATTGCGCCTCAAGACCTCACAAATTTTACTCCTCTACAAAAAGAGAATACCGGTGAAAAGATTATAACTCAATATGAAATGCATGATATTGAAGAAGTGGGTCTTGTTAAAATGGATTTTTTGGGGATTCGTAATCTTTCTATTTTGGGCGCAGCAGTCAAAATTGTAAAAAATACCAAAAATATTGATATCGATCTTTCAAAAATACCACTTGCTAATAAAAAATCCTTTGAACTTTTGGCAAAAGGAGAAACCATGGGCTTATTTCAACTCGGGGGATCAGGAATGACCAGGTATTTAAAAGAACTGCGTCCAACAACAATTTTTGACATTATGGCCATGATTTCTCTTTTTCGGCCTGGTCCTATGAATTCTATCCCCGATTTTATTGAGAGGAAAAACAACACTAAAAAGATCCAATATTTTGATCCTCGTATGTCGCAATATTTAGATCAATCATATGGGGTAATTGTTTATCAAGACGACGTTTTATTAACAGCCATCAATATTGCAGGTTACAGTTGGGAGGAAGCAGACAATTTTAGAAAAGCCATGGGTAAAAAAATTCCGTCAGAAATGGCCAAACAAAAAGAGAAATTCATTTCAGGTGCCATTACAAATGGTATGGCTCCAAAAAAAGCCGATGAACTATTTAAACTTATTGAACCATTTGCAGCCTATGGATTCAACAAAGCCCACGCGGCATCATATGCCATAATCGCCTACCAAACAGCCTACATGAAAGCAAACTTTCCTGTTGAATTTATGGCGGCAGTAATGACCGCAGAAACAGATGATCCGGACAAGATTGCCGCAGCTGTGGACGAATGCGGCAAAATAGGAATACTAGTGCTCCCTCCGAGCATAAATGCATCAGGTACAGGTTTTATTATCGAAAAATTCAATGAAAAAGATATACCTCAAAATTCAACCATAAAATATTTACACAAAGAAAGCGCCGTCCGCTTTGGTCTTTCTGCAATTAAAAATGTTGGCAAGGCAGCAATAGAAGCAATTCTCTCCGAGAGAATTGAAAATGGTTTGTTCAAATCGCTTGATGATTTTGCCAAAAGAGTCAACTTGCGGACTGTAAACCGAAAGACAATGGAAAGTCTGATAAAGGCTGGCGCCATGGATGAATTTGGAAAAAGAAATGCCATGCTCAAAGTGCTCGACGAAATCAAGGCAAGCGGCGTTTCTCTTTCAAAGATAATCTCCGAAGGGCAAGGAAGTCTCTTTACCGAAAATGAGATTGAAGAAACAAATACAGCATCATCTACTGTCGACCTGATACTAAATAATACCGAAGAGGCACCTCGTGAAGAAATACTTTCGTGGGAAAGAGAACTTTTGGGTTTTTATCTAACAGAACATCCACTTGCCAAAGTAGCAGATAAAATTGATAAATTAACAAGTCTTAAAATTGGTGAGATTGATCCGCTCATCCATAGAGGAAAAATTTTAAAACTTGGTGGAATAATCGCCCATCTGCGAAAAACCGTCACAAAGGTAAAAAAAGAAGAAATGTGCTTTATCAAACTGCAGGATACCACTGGTTCAATAGAAGTAATTGTATTTCCAAGATCATTCGATAGGGCTAAAGATATAATTTCTGCAGACCAAATTGTTATAATAAGCGGTAAACTTGAAGCAGACGAGGACACTCCGACATTAATCGCAGAAAATATTTCCCTTCTGGCAAACGAAAGTTTTCAGGAAAGTAGTATTGAAGATAAATTTTTATATATCACCCTTCCAAGGGATACCGATAGGATTCTGCTTTCAAAAATTTATGAAATATTAAAAAATAACCCTGGACAAACAGCAACTTATCTTATTCTTCCAGGGGCCGATAACGCAAATCGAAAAATCCCGGTACCTTTTATGGTGTCACGTAGTTTCGAGATAGAAAACGATCTAGCAAATCTTGGATGCCAAATTCTTGATTGATTTTACAAATGATTATAATTTAGATATACTTTACGCTCATGGATAAGCTCAATTTCAAAGTAGGCGACGTTATTAAAGTGTTAACTAAAGACACGCAAGAAAAAAAAGTTCACTCATCTTCTTTCGAAGGTGTGGTCATTTCAGTCCGCGGACAAAAAGACACTCAAACCTTTACCGTTCGCAAAAAATGTACAGATAATGTTTTTGTAGAGAGAATATTCCCAACCAAGGCTCCAATCATCGAAAAAATTGTATTAGTAAAGCAAAACTCACCAAGAAGAGCAAAACTCTACTATCTTAGGAAAAAAGCAAAATAAAAAAGTCATTCCAGATGATCCTGCCGGATTTATCTTACGAAACTAGACTTAGGCAAAAGGGATTCAAAAACATTATTGGTATTGATGAAGTTGGGCGAGGTTCATGGGCTGGTCCATTAGTTGCCGCAGGTGTGATTTTACCAAAAAGTTTTAAAATACCACAAGGTTTGAGAGATTCCAAATTAGTTGCAAAAAAAAAGAGAATAGAACTTGCAATATTAATTCGAACGTCATGCCTGTCATACTTTATTGCCGAAATACCCTCTGTTGTTATTAACAAGGTTGGTATAGTTCAATCCACCCAAATTGCTTTTCTTAAAATTGTAAATAAAATAAATATAAAGCCAGATTATATTCTTTTAGATGCTTTTAAAATCAAAGATTTACCTAAGGAAAATCAAAACGCCATAATTCACGGTGATCAAATATCGGCATCTATCGCAGCAGCTTCGATTATTGCCAAAGTATATCGGGACAATCTAATGAAATTATTCGCTAAACAATTTCCCATATATCAATTTGAAAAAAATATGGGATATGGAACAAAAGATCACCAAAATGCCATTCAAAAGTTTGGCTTTTGTGATATACACAGAACAGGGTACAACTTAAACTATCTTTTTACATGAACAACTTAATTATCGGTAAATATGGTGAAGATCTCGCTTGCGAATACTTACAGAAGGAGAATTATCAAATTATTGAACGAAATTTCAGAATAAGAGGAGGGGAGATAGATATTATTGCTCGAGACGGAAAAACATTAGTATATGTAGAAGTTAAAACCAGATCTAGCCATAAGTTTGGACTTCCTGAAGAATCAGTAAATTATCACAAAATAAAATTTCTGGAACGTGCAGCAAAGTTTTACAGGTTACAAAGAAAAAACCTTCCGGATTTAGAAAGAATAGATGTTGTCTCAATCGATCTATCAGCAAGTGTACCTAAGATAAAACTCATAATAAACGCCTCTTTTTGAACTGAACATTTGTCTAGAGTATAATCATTCCGTATGGGTGAAGAACGAGAACAGAATACATTACGAAATCGAAACCCGGGCGAACCCACACGGTACTATCGTCAAAGAATCGCCAGGAGTCTTAGCCGTGCTAAGGCTGTAAAACTTGAAGGAGAAGATTTTGGCAGTTGGGTAGAAAAGCAAGGTGAAAAGGGAATTCTATCAGCTTATCTCGGATGGAGAGATAGGTATGGAGCAAACTTCAGTGGTAATTTTCAGGGAGTAGATTTGGAGGAAGGAGCGGCCATGGTAAATGAGAATGAAGGGATAAATTCATTTATAGTTGCAATTCAAGGAACAAGAGGTAAATCTATAAGTATGAGCAGAGTAATGTTATTTATTGATAAGTCACTTCGTACGCTAGAACATTCAGGTGTTAATGTTCGTTTTAAGGGTGATTTTAAAATGTGGTGCATTGAGCAAATGTCAGAAACGAGAGCACTTGGCCCAAAAGCAGAAGAGCTAAAAAAAGTTAACTAAACCTGTAATAACCCTAGTGGTTCCTTCCCAGCAAAAACATCAATAATATTTTGCGCAGCAATCCGGCTCATTTGTTCGCGCGTCTCAAAGGTACCGGATGCGGTATGAGGGGTCAGAATCACTTTTTTTGATTGTATTAATTCTTTATTAATTTCTGGTTCGTTTTCGTATACGTCCAACCCCGCCCCGGCTATTTCTCCTTCATTAAGTGCCCAGACAAGTGCCTCCTCATCCACAATAGGTCCTCTTGCAGTGTTTATCAAAATAGCAGTATTTTTCATCATTTTAAATTCCTTACTTCCTATTAAATGCTTTGTATTTTCCGTCAGTGGAATATGAAGAGAAACTATATCTGCTTCTTTTAAAATTTCTTCCACCGAAAGATATCTGGCTCCCGTTAATAATTCAAAGTCCTCAGCTTTTTTAGGATCAAAATAAAGAATTTTCATTCTAAAACCTTGACATGCAACCTGGCTTACAAAAGTGCCTATTCTGCCAAGACCGATAATTCCAATTGTCTGGCCCCAAATTTGATGAGATAAAAACAAAGAAGGATCCCACCGTTTATATCTCCCGTCACGAACAAACTTATCCTGATCAAGGAGCTTTTTATTAAGTGCAAGAATCAGAGCAAATGTGTGCTCAGCAACCGACTCTGAAGCTACTCCTGGTGTATTACAGGCAACAATTCCTTTTGCCTTAATTTCTAAAACATCTAAATTATCAAAACCTACTGTAAAATTAGAAATAATCTTCAGTTTTTTAGAGGCAAAACTAATAATTTCTTTATCTATTTTATTAGTTAAAAATGTCAGGACAGCGTCATACTCACTGACTATCTTCTTTAATCCATCGCGTGTTAAGTCTTTGCCGGAACTATTAATATCTACCAAAAAACCATTATGTTTTAGAAGTAAAACTCCGTTTTCCGGAATTGGGTCACATATATAAACTCTGGGCATTGCACTCATTATAGAGTATTTAAAATCTTGCAGCTACCATCTCAAAAACACTTTTTCTGTATCTTTCCAGGTCTTGCCGATTCATAAGTCCTGCCTGTGGGCCAATATGTCCGATTACTTTTGAAGAATTAATCGCACCCCAAACCATTGCCTCCTCAACAGATAAATCGTTAATAAGTGCACTCAAAAAAGCAGCAGTGTAGGCGTCCCCAGCACCGGTTTTTTCAACAATCTGAACCGGAAATACGCCAACTTTTAATATTTTATCTCCATCACTAAAATATGAACCTTCCTCGCCGTCTGTTATTAATATCATTTTGGGTCCCAGTAACAATAATTTGGCCAGTAGTTCGTGGACATCCACCCTTTCCAAAATATCTATCTCTAAGATTTTTTTCGCCTCCTCTAGATTGCATATTAATAATTGACAGCGATCTAGCGTTTTTGGATACCTTTTAATATTTGCCTTAATTTGAAACGTTCCCGGCCCAAAAGCAAGTTTAGCTCCAGATCTATCAACATAATGGGCAATTTCATCTACAATATTAGAATCGATAAATGATTCGGAAACAGACGTAAAGTATATCCATTTAGCATTTTTAATATTAGGAAGTTTATAAAACCAAGGTTGATGGTAAACAAAAGCTGTCCTTTCACCTTGAAAATTAATTATTACCGAAGAATTGGAATTTCGACTAGGAATGGTTTCAATATAATTGCCAGCAACACCCTCCTCTTCCAGTACTTTTTTGATATGAATACCTTCATTATCGCTGCCCAAATTTGTATAAATTGCAGTTTTAAGACCAAGTTTTGCAGCACCTATAGAAACATTTGCTGCATTGCCTGCAACAGATCTGGAAATTGAATCCACCGGTATTTTGTCTCCATATCTAACACAAAGCCTGCATTCCTCATGATTAATATCACACTCAAGAGAAGCGTCATGCACTTTTATAAAAGTGTCAATTGTCGAATCTCCGACCGTTATTAGATCAAAATCGTCTTTTATCATATTTCAAAAATCGGATTTACATGATTATGATCATTTTTATTATCAAGAACACCTTTTTTAAACTCATCTATTGCGTCGATTGCCTGTTTGGGAGTGTTAACAATTTTAAAAACTTGTCGTTCTTCGGAGCGGATATACATGCCTTTTGTAAAAGCAAATATAATCTCCTGCCAAAAATCACCATACAGTATTAATGGTTTATGGTGTCCAAAATATAAACGAGCAAGTCCCCAAGCCATACCGAATTCGGAAATTGTTCCTGTACCGCCATTAAAAATAATAAAAATCTGGCCAACTTCAAGAAGCTTTAAAGTTCTTTCTAAATAATTCTTTTCGACAATGAGCTCATCAACATTATTAGATTCGTCTCTTCCTTCAAATAGAGGAATATCGTGCGGATAAAAAGTAATTCCTATTGCCCGTCCGCCGGCGCTGTGTGCGCCAAGCGTTGCCGCTTTCATAATACCTGGACCCGCGCCGTTTACAACTGTATAACCTTCTTTGGCACAAAGCGCTGCTACTTCAAATGCAGCCTTAAAAGGATCATCTGCAGCTTTAGCGTCTGCATAACCCAAAAACGTAACTTTATCGATTTTGGGAGTATTTATAAATAAGCTTTCTCTGGCAGTTATCATTTCTTGATTTATTAATTATCTTGCACTTTAGCTAAGGCCGCAAGCCTTCTGTAGGCAATATGAAAGTCGCGAGCCTCAAAAAGGCTCGAAGACGCAACCAAAAAATCTACACCGCTACTTGCAAGTTTTGTGGCGTTTTCAAAATTTACGCCAATATCTATCTCCAGTCCCAGACTTGGAATTAGTTTTTTGGCTTGTTTTATACGCTCGTATGTATTTTCTCCGAGCTTTTGCCCGGAATATCCAGGTTTACCTGTAAGTAGCAATAAAAGGTTTAAGTCTTCGGCAAACGGTAATACCTTAGAAACATCAGTCTCCTTGTTAAGTGAAATACCGACATATTTTTTGCCTCGCTTTACTCGATAAATCAGATCAAAAATATCCATCTCAATTTCCAATGGGAATATAATACGAGATACGAAATTAAGATCAACTAATTTATCGATATAATTTAATGGCGAAACAACCATCAATTGAATTTCTAGCTGAGCAGAAGAAGGGTTGTTGCGGATAACGTCTACGCCTACTGTTTTATTTTTGGAAAATAAACCATCTATCACATCTATTTGTATTAAATCTGTAGAGTGTTCGGCTACCTTTAGCTTTCTGCGGTAGTCTTGTTCATTGTCAGTTAATATACCGGGAATTATTTTTGACACTTTAAACTAAATCGTAATTTTCACCAAGTTGGGGAATTACGGCTTCTATTTTAAGTTGTTTGTTAATCTCAGAAGCCAACAAGATCGATTGATCTGTCTCACCATGAACCAAAAACACCTTTTTTACACCCTTTGTTTTAGAAATCCAATCAATAAGTTGTGGCATGTCTGCATGGGCACTATAAGAACCGATAGTTTTAATTTGTGCTGAAACATTTACTTCTTTGCCGAAAATCTTAACAGTTTGGTCGCCCTCAAATAAACGTCTACCAAGCGTTCCTTTAGCTTGATATCCTACGATAAGAAGAGTATTTTTTGCATCTCCCAAATATTTGATTGCATGATGCAATATTCGTCCGCCGTTCATCATTCCGGAGCCGGCAATTATAATTTTCGGATTTGCCGCCTCTTCGATCTGCTTTGACTCGTCAACAGTCGAAGTTATATGCAATCTATCTAGTCCAAAAAAATTATTATCTTTATGTTCACTGCGCAGGCTCTCGTTAAAATAAGTAGTAAATCTACGAAAAACATCTGTTACTTTTTCTGCCAGTGGACTATCCAGATAAAATGTTGGTTTTTCGCATCCGGAAACGGAACAAAAATCATCTATATCATGAAGAAGCTCTTGTGTTCGCTCAATAGCAAATGAAGGAATCATCAGAACTGCGTTTTGGGAAATTGTAGAATTTATTACCTCCGCTAATTTTTCTTTCCGAATATTAATATCTTCATGAACACGACCACCATAAGTGCTCTCACAGATTATATAATCAGCCTCAGCTATAGTTTCCGGCGGATTTAAAAGTAACGATAGTTTATTTCCCAGATCACTTGTGTAAACAAGTTTTTTGCCTTCTGATTCTAAAAGACAAATTGCAGAACCTAAAATATGGCCGGCATTTTTTAGAGTAAGCTGAATATCAGAGCCAGCATCTACATTTTGATCATAGTTTACTGTCTCAAACAGTTCCATTACTCCGTTTACCTGTTCTTTTGTGTAAAGTACAGGACCATTGTCTCGCTCTGCCTCCTCACGCATTAACTTTTCAGTATCATCAAGCACTAAATTAGCAAGGGCAATAGTGGGCTCCGTAGCAAAAATTTTACCGCGGAAACCCTCCTTATAAAGTTTTGGCAGTCTACCAACATGATCAAGATGAGCATGACATAGAACAACGAAATTAATTTCAGATGGAATGTACGGGAAAGGTGCATAATTACGCTCCTCCGCAGTTTTAAACCCTTGGAAAAAACCACAATCAAGTAGAATTTTCTTTCCTGCCGTCTCAACCAGTATATTTGAACCAGTTACCTCACGACACGCGCCATAAAAATATATCTTCACAATAATAGTATCGGATATCTAGCTTTATGTAGCAAGTGTCAGAAGCAAAAAACAATAACTATACCTTATTAGCCAAAGCAAGCTCCTCGTCTAGTCTTGGTTTATCGTATCCTAAAATCTTAACTTCTTCACCATTTTCTTTTGTTATAACAGTAAAGGGAACACCAAGCTGTCCGGACATACTTATCATCTTTTGAGCGGCATCCGGATTCTGGTCAACCAATATTTCACTATACTTAATATTTTTGGAAATCAAATATTCCTTTTCCATCTTGCAAAATGGACAAGTTGTTGTTGTATAAACCACTACGTTTGGCATATCTCTACACATTATAGAAGCTGCTGTTCAAATTATTCAAGATATATGTATTGTCGCCAGTATATAATAATAACTAAGATGTATATATTGTTTGCTATTCTTAGTGCGGTCTCCGCTGCCCTTGTTGCCGTCTTTGGAAAGATTGGGCTTGGCAAAGTAGACACAACCTTAGCAACCGCAATACGCGCGGTGGTTATGGCAGTTTTGCTAGTCGCGGCAGCTATAATACTTAAAAAATGGGACCTGTCACAAATTTCAAACAAAGCCTATCTGTTTATATTTTTAGCGGGGCTTGCCGGTGCCGCATCTTGGTTGTTTTATTTTCTAGCGCTCAAGCTTGGTCCTGCCACATCAGTAGCCGCACTCGATAGGCTAAGTGTTGTTTTCGTAATTTTATTTGCTGCTTTATTTTTGGGTGAATCGCTAACTATAAAATCCGTACTTGGTGGAGTATTAATCGTTTCCGGTGCTTTGTTACTGGTCAAATAAACGGTATTAAATTACAGTTACTGTTCTTCAGGGTTTGGCGTTTTTGTGTTTCTTAACCCTTCCAATATTTCATTGTTGCTTTTATGCAAATGCCTCAAATCACTTAATCTAGCTTCCAAGTGATAAACTTCTCTTTCTTTCCTGCTCATTACTCCTCCATGCGACTGTACACTTCCACGCCACGCATTTACTACTTTTAGTTCACGTTTTAACTCAACAGTTAATCCTTCGATCCAAGAAATATTTTTCCCCAACATTTCTATTGGACTAAGATGTTTCTCAGCTCGCTCTTCTCTGTGCTCTTCTCGTTCCGCCATAGAAGGAATTATAATAGATCACACGTCATCTTGCAACTATAGGTTACTATTCTGAAGTTGTTTTGTCTTTAAAGTTAAATTTACAATAAATCTGGTTTTAGCCTTAGTGTATTTTTCCCTATCATTGGGATATTTTTTTACAAGCTCCAATTTTAACTTTTCATATAATTTCGCCTCTTTTTTATTTTTTCTCAAAAAGTCCCTAAAATAAATTCTATCCCATTTTTCATAACAGTTATTTAAAAGTGTAAGTTTCCTGGATTAGCCTAAAAAAGTGGAAAATTCTTTCGACATTTTTTTACGACTAGACAAATCCAGTGCCAAAATGTCCTGCATAAAATTATTTTGACCGGTTATAATAACCTTTTTATTCAAACACCTAAAATTAATTTCTTCTTGAAAAGACAAATTTTTAAATTCCAAGTCTTTTTCGCTGATTTCCTCGTCTACCATAAGGGCCATTTGGTTTATGCCAAGCAGTTTTATTCCCAAAAGAGACTTAACGCGGGAAAGCGCAACATAACCCATTCCATATGAAAAAGATTTGGATAAATCAATCTCAGCCGCGTCCAAACTCATACCTTGGCTTTTGTGAACAGTTATTGCCCAAGCAAGCCTAAGAGGTATTTGGCTTATTTGCGCCAAAATCTTTTCATCTTCATCAAGTTTCCAGGTAGCGGGGGCGGCAACAATTTCCCGGCCTGCATATGTTTTAACAACAGGGAACCCATCATCATCAATACCGATTACAGTTCCCAGCGTGCCGTTAATGTAACCTTTTGATAGATTATTTTTAACAAACATGACAAGTGCGCCCTCTTTTAAAATCAACTCTTCAGGCGCCAGACATCCTTTTTTAAGTGTTTTAATAAGCTCTTTTTTACCAAAAGCTTCCATTTGAAAAAAATGATGCGGTTTATCTATTTTTCTTAGTTCAAAATTATTGACGGCATCGACGTCCGCATTATGACAGTAAAGTTTTGTTGGTATAATTCCATCAGGCAAGGGCATATTTAACCTCGAAGAAATTATTTCGAATGTATTTGCCGATAAATCAGACGACCTAATATCAGAAAGTACTTTCAAAAATTGTTCATCTTGTTGTCTATGTTGTTCGTTTATATAACATATTTTCAAATCCAATTCCCTCCAAGCATCTGCTTTAAAGGCAAAACTGGAACTTGCAAACCCTTCTTCAGTAATTGGTGGCAATTGGAAAAAATCGC
>CAYHKI010000008.1:14530-16180 GCA_964357165.1 uncultured Gammaproteobacteria bacterium
AATCACCGCATAAAATTACTTGCAAACCACCAAAAGGTTTTTCGTTTAACCTGACTAACTTACAAATCATATTGATCATGTCCAGTCTATAAGAATGCAGCATAGAAATTTCATCTATTATCAAAACACGGGCTTTTTGAATAGTTGAAGTTTTATTGGTATTTGCCTTTAAACGATTTATTTCTTGTGTACCTAAATTATTTTTAATACCAATTCCAGACCATGAGTGAATAGTTACTCCATCTAAGTGTGTCGCTGCAATTCCCGTTGAAGCCGTCACAGCAACAGGAATTTTATTTTGTTTTAAAAACTTAATATATTTGTTAAGCAGAAATGTTTTTCCGCTACCGGCTTGTCCGGTCAAATATACATTATTGCCCATAGAAATTAAGGCAAGCGCGTCATTTTGGGTCATAAAAAATGTACTAAAATCGGAACTTACAATTTACAAGATCCAGAAGCTGATTAGGGTTTTTTATTAAGTTAACTTCAATCCATGATTCAAATTTTTTATGTTTGTTTAAAGTCTTTTTTTCGGTATCAAAAAGATCATCATCCAACCAAAAAAAGTTCGAATTAAAATCAATAGCTTCTGTTTTGTCGAGTGCAAAATTAGTCGGCCTGACTTTTTTTAAAAGGGAAAGTGTTTCTGTTTGTAAAAATTTAGAAAGATAATCAATTGTGTATTTTGTGTCTCCGCTACACCTAGATGTAAGCCACATAACATTAAAGTTTCTAAGAACGTATTTTAAAAATTCATCCAAATGCAAAGCGGGCATACCGCCCTTTGTTAAAATTACCCCATCTATATCTATATATAAATTTTTAGTCATTAGTATTTATTTGGGTAGCAAAAAAACAGCACACTAAGTATACCACTTTATGATAAAAGGTACGTTTAACTACGCAAGGTTTTGTCCACTAAAATAGGCCTCAGTCAACACCACTCCATAAGTTGAACTAGAGTTTTGAATACTAAAATTAGGTTATAATCAAAACCATGAATAAAGATAATAACTTTGCTTTCATAGACAGCAATAACCTCTACTTGGCGATAAAGGATTTAGGCTGGAGCTTGGACTACGAACATTTTAGAAAATATCTTAAAGAAAAGTATCAAGTTGCAAAAGCCTACATGTTTATCGGCTTCGTAGAAAAACACAAGGATTTATACAAAAGTTTGCAGGAAAAAGGATATATTTTAATTTTTAAACCTACACTTGTTTATAAAGATGGTTCCACGAAAGGTAATTGCGATGCAGAACTCGTATTACAGGCGATGATTGATTTTAAAGATTACCATAAAGCTGTACTGGTAACAGGTGATGGTGACTTTTTCTGCTTAGTTGATTATTTAATAAAACAAAAGAAATTTAAGAAATTATTAGTGCCAAACCAGAAAAAATATTCTGCTCTTTTAAAATCTGTACCCTCAGAATATTTAGCCTTTGTATCAGAATTGAAGAATAAAGTAGCCTACGAAAAGAAAAAAACCTCATAAAGACGGAACTTTATAAGGCGTTTTTCGTGATAATTCTGACTGAATTGTACAAAAATTTCTATAAAGTGTCAACATTTTGTGGCCCTACGGTGAGTCGAACCCCTGTTTTGACCTTGAATGTGTCCCTTCCTAACCGATAGACGTTAGTG
>CAYHKI010000009.1:0-16088 GCA_964357165.1 uncultured Gammaproteobacteria bacterium
TTATATAATTCTAACCTGCTGGGAAAGAACACTGTCTTTTATGCGTGGCTTGAGGGTGCTGTATTCGCCTAAGTCCACCTTTTTACCGAGAACCTTCTCGAGTTCTTGTTGCAACCCGATAAACTCAAAAAGACTTTTACCTCTTGGAAAATCTACTAAAATATCAATATCGCTGTCTTCCCTAGCCTCTCCACGCACGTAAGAGCCGAAGATTGAAGAGCGAGTCACTCCTGCTTCTTTTAGAATCGGCACTGCTTTCTTTTTAATATCTTCTAAATCTTTACTCATACTGTGATTATAGCATTTTCCAACCTGTCATGATTTTTATAATCCGCGTCGCATAATTATGTTTCTGCGCCGAGGAAAAATTAGCTTCGTTTAGCCTCGAAAATAAATGGTCGCAAAACGAGTGGTTTTTAAATTTTAGCCTCATCTCCTCTGTCCTAACTATCCTGTAGTATCGTTTTCACAAACTAAAAAATAAAGTATCTTATAGTTGAAGAATGTGGCATTTTTTGGTAATATATGCCAACTTCTGCCTCTGCCCCTTACCTAATTCACGGCTATGGAAAATATTATTAATCTCGGTTCGTTTTTGACGACTAATCTCTTTTATGCCTCGCTTGCGTTTGCCAGTGCAGCCCTATTACTTTCAGGACAGAAACTTTATGGTGAAAAATTGTCAAAGCTATTTGAACTTGCTGCTGTTGTGTTAACAATAATCTGTATCACATATGTAACATATCAGTATTCCAATCACAGTATATTTGTTCTTTTCCTATTAGTCGCTGGCATAAGTGCCTTTGGAATGATACGTAGGTTTTTCCCTGACTACACTGCTATTGGCCAATTCTTTTTTACAGCATATCTACTATTACTCACATTTGGTCTTTTCTGGGGCGGGTGGTTTATCGCAACGATACCCGTCAGTAATATGACAAGATTATTGATGGTTTTAGGTGCACCCCTACTGATATTTACACTACCGTCTGGCGTTGTCCAGTTTATCGAACAGTTTGATGTACTTTGCCGAAAATATTGGGCACGCCCACGTACTGCCTTAACAATTACTCCACGGGCACACTATCCAAAAGTATCATTTCATGTTCCTACATATTCTGAACCTCCAAATATAGTCATTGAAACCCTCACGCTTCTCTCACAAATGGATTATCCTTACTTTGAAGTTTTGGTGATTTATAACAACACTGAGGATGAAACACTATGGAAACCAGTGGCTGATTACTGTCAATCACTTGGTGAAAGATTCTGTTTCTTCCATGTTGAAAAGCTGGAAGGAGCAAAGGCGGGAGCGCTAAATTACGCATTGCAAAAAACTTCCGAGGACGCAGAAATAATTAGTGTAATCGATGCCGATTATCACGCAAAGCCAGACTTTCTTAAATCCCTAATCGGCTACTTTGATGACCCAACTATTGGATTTGTTCAAACTCCTCATGACTACCGTGAATGGGAGAGTAACGCATATCTTAGAATGTGTTACTTTGAATACAAAATATTTTTCCATAGTACAATGGCTACACTTAACGAAAAAGGTGCAGTAATTACGGTAGGAACGATGTGTTTGATACGCAAGCAAGCATTGAAACAAGCTGGGGGTTGGGCCGAGTGGTGTGTCACTGAAGATTCTGAACTTGCAATACGAATCCATGCACTGGGCTATTCATCGATTTACTTAACACAATCTTTTGGCAAGGGTTTAATACCTGAAACTTTTGCGGGTTATAAAAAGCAAAGGCATCGTTGGACAGCTGGGCCTGTCCAGGAATTTAAACATCACTTTAATTTGTTGATGCTGTGGCCGTGGCATCAACCTTCTTTGCTTACCCTGACACAACGCATTCATCACTTCAATCACGGTTTTGATCGTTTTAATGTCGGGCTAGGGGTTTTATTAACGCCCATTATGGTAGCCATTATTACCTCGATGGTAATTCACAAGGAAATAGTTCAAGTTCCATTTACGCTTTGGCTTACGGCCACGATAACGCTGGTTTCGGGATTTGTACTAAATGTGGTTTTGTACAGAGTAACTCTCGGCTGCGGTCTAAAAGACACAGTCGGTGCCCTTATTGCCAGTAAATCGTTAAGCCATACAATTTCTGTCGCAAGCGTCCAAGCTATTTTTAAAAGCTGTATGCCCTGGCATAGAACAAGTAAATTCAGAACTCCAATACATTTGCTGCGAGCAATTGCTACAACAAAAACTGAATTATCCCTTGGAATTTTTCTTCTTTTAGTAGTAATCTTCGCTTTTTACCTTGTACCATTCCCTGGATTGTTGTTAATGTTACTTATTGGTATTGTTTATCGAGCGTTTGATTATTTAACTGCACCTCTTTTAGCAATACTTGCTGAACGCAGCATACTTCGCAACAAGCCAAAATAATAAAGAGGATGCCCGTCAATCTTGGGGGGCGACAGCTGAGGCAGCGTCTATTCGACCTGCTGACCAATAGATACCAGTCCCTGCAATTTTGTCAGCCGTTGATTCCAAGCGAGACCTGACATTTGATGCAGAAGTTCCATAACTTGTTGACCAAATAAGTGCAGCAGTGGCTGATGTCATTGGCGTTGCCATTGAAGTTCCCGAACCAAAATCATAGTTAAGACTCTTGTTAATCGTGTACGAGTGATTGGGGAAGGTTGAGAAGATGTCCTGACCAGGGGCCGCTACATCAACCCATTTGGCACCATAACTGGAAAATGAGGCTTTTTGGTCCTTATTATTAGTTGCGGCAACAGCAATCACGTTTTTATAAGCTCCAGGATAGGTCTTTGACTGATTTCCTGAGTTTCCTGCCGCTCCAGTAAGTACGACACCTTTATTCCAAGCATAGTTAACTGCGTTCTCAAGGGTCCTTGACCGTGAAGACCCTCCCAAACTCATATTGATTACCTTGGCTCCATTGTTGGCAGACCAGATTATGCCATTGGCAATCCATGAATAGGCACCTGCACCATCATCACGGAGAACTTTACCGTTCATCAGGATACAGTCTGGGCAACCTCCTGAAACGCCAAGACCATTATTTGTAATAGCAGCCACAATACCCCCAACGTGGGTGCCATGACCATAAAGGTCGTCGATCGTTGACGAAGTAGTAAAGTTTTTTTGGTCATTACTCTTGTTTACAATTTTCGCAGATAAATCTTCATGGTCTTGATCAATTCCAGTGTCAAGAATTGCGACCTTTATATTGATACCTGTGTTAGTGTCCCAAGCTGTGGGAGCGTTGATATCGGCATCCATAGTGCCGACTTGCCCTTTGATAGTTTGACTGGTATTTTCCAAGCCCCATTGATTGGTAAAGTGAGTGTCGTTGGGTGCGGCAGTGGCAAAAGCTAGATAATCGGCTTCGGCGAATTCAACATTAGGATTTCTAGAAAGAGCTGTAATTATTCTGCTTTCGGCATTTTGGGGTACAGCTAAGACTAATACGCCTATTGCGGCAACATGGTCAGTAACCTTAGCGCCATGGCGTTTAAGCTCGTTGTCAATAGTGTTTTGGGAAGTATCAGGCTTAAATTTAACAAGAACTTGACCTGGAACTCGATCATTTGGGCTTGCGGGTGCAGCAGATGTTGGCCAAAGTGGCCAGACAAACAGAGCTATAAGAAGAAAAAGTAAGACTGGAAGCAGTCTTTTCATTAGGTAAATTATACACTAAATTTACAAATTATGTCCAATAGACGTAGCTTGCACTCTGATTTTCGCTACACTGTTATAGTTAACTGTCACAAAATGAAGAAGATCAGTCAACGAGAAATATTAGAAAAGAAGCACAAAAACTTTACCCCCACACAACGGTACAATGCTTTTTTAAAAGAACATGAAAAATTTGCAAATCAATTGAAAGAAATGGCGGAATGGTTTAATGCGAATAAACAATATTTACCAGCAGACCAGGTAAAAAAACTTAAATGGGGACTTAAGTATCGGAAGGGATTGCTAGTAAGCGAGAGTCGTTTGATAGAACATTGGAAAAAATTACTTCCGAAATTTGAGATGGAAAGTAAGAAAAGAAAAGAGAGTTAAGTCGTAAAAACCTTCAAGATTCATATAAGCAATTTGCAAGTTTTACAATTTGTAAATTCTCACAAAAATCATAGGTATCATCTGATCTCTTTAGACTTATCCAAAAAGTTAAAAATGATTGAATTAAGCCTAGATTCTGATTTTTTTGTAAAAAGATAGTAGTAATTACATAGTGTAAGTAGAGGGGGTAGACATGGCAAAACGTAAAAATATAAGAAATTAATTTCATTGTTGTTAGAAATATAACACTATGAAATAAGTTTTAAAGAAAATGATGAGAATAACATCAAGATTCAATAATTTCGAGCTAATTTGAACCTAACAAGCCCCCTGGTCGCTATTTCCAAAGCGTTTGACTAAACATTGTACGAACGGCAGCTTAAAACCTCGGAGAACTTTTTGAAAAATTGTACTTATGCAAATCTGTTACATCTGTAAAGAATGTAAACAGTTATTTCTCAACACCCTGTCCGCCTGGTGGACTGGGATGAACTTTTTTACAATTGTAAAGTTTTTGAATCCAATCAATCCATACTCAACGAGAATCCTAACTAGTACGCTGGCTGGTAGGCCTAACGTCATAACCTACTTGCCCTGGGCTAGTAGGAAGCCAATTGTTTACATTGTAAACAATTTAATCAACCCTGACAAATTGTCCGTCCAGGGATCATTGCAAAGGGTCATAGAACGGATCGTCTGGGTTGTCTGGCTGGCAGGGCTTTCCAGGAACACACTTCACTGCTATTTGCCAATGAACATGAGGCGAACACGTTCCATTCTTCATGACTGTCAGTGCTGCTGTGTCTACATGGAAGCAGACATTAATTATTTTGTCAGCAACGAATCCTGAGTCACCTGGATCCCCCTTAGGACCTTGTTGGCCTGGCTCACCTTGATCGCCCTTGTCACCCTTTGGACCTTGCTGGCCAAGCATTACAACTCTACGGCTGTTACCCTGGCATTTCTCCAGATGGCTGAACCCGTCATTGATCACATTCAAATCGCCATTACGGCCTTCACAGGCTTCGGTTACTGTTGGAAGTATGTCTAGTGCCCATGCCTTAGAAATCCCAAAAATTGACACTACTATCATTACAAAAACTACGCCTAAAATTGTTTTCTTAATCTAGTCTCACCTCCTTCTGGCAGAAATAATTCTTGATCTGGCTATTGAGGGAAGCTGTCGCTCATGAGGCTCATGCCGATAACATAAAGGACGACCCTCCCTCGTCATCGGCCTCGCAGCGTCAGAGTCAACAGGAAGGTCGCCCTTCCAGACTCCGACGCATTGCGTCTTAATTAGCTGCGAGGCCAATGTTGTAAAGATTATAACAGAGGTAAATTCAATCTGGAGTATAATTTGAAAAAACCATTTGTCGACATGTCAACCAATTACAAAAATCACATTGATCAGTGGTTAAAGGGTATGTCCGAAGAGACAGCTAGCAAAGTTTGGAAGGTAGTCGTTGCGTTAAATACAAAAAAAGAACTTTCGAACGATCCTCAATACCCAGTGCCATACAAGGCCATTCAACACGACACAATAAAAAACGAGGGACTAGACCAGGGAACTATGGAGCAAATTTTATTTATGATGCACCAAAATTACATAATTACTTTTATAGGTAAATTCGATGTTTCAGATTTTAACGAACCTACACCAAATATTGTAGAGAGCACTTGGGACCATGGGGGCGTAATCTTCAAGCCAGATACGGAAGTTATCTTCAACAGGGAAAGTTTTGATTATTTGTACCTCAAGCTAAAGGATAAGCTGAGAGGCGAAGTAAAGGAAACATCTTCCGAAGGAAGCACTGTTTGGAACTGTCAATGGAAACCAAACACTAGAGAACACGTCGGAATTTTGATTCTAGCCGATGGCACGAAATTTAAATTCAGGTCGGGGGCGTTTGGCGGCATAAACGAATTCTTTCAAAATTCCGAGCACACAACCACAACAGAGAGGCTTAGAGCTGGAATATTGCGATATCAACAACAAAACGCAGATAGTGTCGAGATTACCAAATGGAAATATGATCTAAAAAAAAGACAACCTGAATTTTTTAAACATTTTAAAATCAGGACTATACCGCCAGACTTGCATCAATTGATTCAAACCTCTTCCTGAAAAAAGCAGATACCATCTGATATTTTTTAGCCTCAAAATCCCATATTGCAAGCCGATAATCTGCTTTCTGTAGACTTTACTCATAAGTTGTTAAGAGGCCTTACCGTTCAAGGTGACAGTCAACTTAAAAAAACTGACGGGGGTGAACGGCGACTGACGATACGGCGACAGCATACTGCATAAAGGTAAGAGCAACAGCAAAAAACTGACTTTGAGCTTGACGAGATTCAAGCGCCAGGGAACGTAAAAAAAGATAATGCAGGAGCAGAGCTGAGGAGGAGGGAGATTGAAGCTATTCGGGGACTGGAAGAGGAATATATGAGTAAACAAATCGACAAAAAAAGTATGCAAGTAAGAATAAGCTCTGAATTACATTATGTAATCAAGGGCGAGGCAGCAAGAACCAGAAAATCTATTAAAACATTGGTTGAAGATGCCTTATTTGACTCTTTGGGCTTTGACGTGACTTTGCTGGGAATTGAGAAGAAAGAAATTCTTAAAAGAAGAAACATCATAGCTGATGAGGGAGTTAAAACATGACACACAGACCACAGACGCTTGCTTTGATCGAGAAAGTACAGCAGCTTATCGAGGAGTACAGCTTGCCCTTGACAGTAAGACAAATTTACTATCGGGTTGTCTCTTTGCAGATAATCGAAAATTCCACGAAGTCGTACAAGAACTTTGATAATAAGCTGGTAATAGCAAGAGAAGAACACTTCATACCTTACAGCGCCATTATTGACCGAACTAGACAGGTTATAAAGTCTTCTTCTTGGTCTAGCCCAAAAGAATTTTTCGACACAGTTAAAACCGCATATCGGAGAAGATTACTAGCAGACCAGGACAACTATGTCGAAGTATGGGTGGAAAAGGACGCCCTCGCTGGGCTGTTTGAAGAAATTACAAACAAGTATGATGTCTATCTGGTGGTAGGTCGGGGTTATCAAAGCCACTCTGCCTTGTACGAAGCCTCTCTTAGATTCAAACAGGCTAAAGCTGTAAAAATTCTCTATTTCGGTGACTTTGACCCAAGTGGCGAGGACATTTTCAGAAATATTCGGGAAAGAATGAGTCGCCTGTTTGATTTGCAGCCAGATTTTGAGAAAGTTGCGTTGACAAGAGAAGACATCGACTACTACAACCTTCCGCCCAACTTAATAAAACGCAGTGATAGTAGGGCAAGAAATTTTATTTCTCGTCATGGTGACTTGTCAGTTGAACTCGACGCTTTACCGCCTGACGTACTACTACAAAAGGTAGAAGACAGCATCGTGAAGCACTTGGACATGACCAAGTTTGAGAAACAACTAGAACTGGAGCGAGAAGACAAAGGGCAAATTGAAGAATTGATCAAAGCCATAATGGTTTGATCCACTTTTAAGGCGGCCAAACTGAATTAAACATAATTCTTGCGAGGAAAGAGTTATGGGAGTAGGTCTGCGGTAGAAGAGTATTGAGGGATTGGATTTTATATTCAGTCCCTTAATTATTTTTTACTTGTAGTGAAAATCGGAGACATCTGGTTGTTTCCTTGATCGTGTACGTAAAGCGATGATCTGTCTCAAGTTGAAAATTTTCAATAGCCTCTTTAATTGCTTTTTTTGTTTCTACTGGATCAACACTTTCTCTTATTAGTGGGAGTCTCATTGCAGCTTTTTGTAATGTTCGATCCGCTAAGTGCATGTAGGTGTCATACGTTGTTTGGATATCTTTGTGTCCAAGGAGTTTTGATACAGATGTTATCGGCACTCCTTGCTCCAAAAGCATAGTTGCGAATGTGTGCCTGAAGTTATGCGGATGCACTTTTTTGATATTTATGATTCCCACCATTTTCCCTCGTTTCTTTAAATCATTTATATAATCTTGTGGGTGTATGTGATTTTCTACTGCATTGCGGAAGATTAAATCATCTGGACCAAGACCAGCTGCCATTTGCTTGAGGCTGTTGATGAGAGTTCCAAAAATAAAAGCTGTGCGATTTTCATTTGTTTTGGTGTTGATGAAAGTTGCTTTGCCTCCATTTAGATCCAGGTTCTTAACTTTTAAGTCTGCCGCTTCACTAAACCTGCACCCTGTTTCTGAAAGAAACCTAGTAAATGTTGAGTAGCGAAAATTCAAGAATGAGACATCTTTGCCTCGAAACTTGCCATATTTTATATTTGTAGTTAGAAGTTTCTTAATCTCTTCTTGGGTAAAAACTACTATATCTGGTTTAGTTTTCTTAAAAGACTTGAAGCCATCAAAAAAGTCATGTGGACTCCCCCTATCTTTTAAATAGAGTTGGATATGTCGGAAAACTGTGATGTAAGTATTGAGGGAATTATTGCCCAAACCTCCTTCTTTACGTTCGTAGATATATGTCTCAACATTTTGCTTTGTAAGCTCCTTATCTGCGAACCATCGGTTTATTATTCGCAGCCTGCACATGTCATGGCGCACAGACTCTGAACCTAAACTCAGTCTAATTGTGATAAAGCGTTTAAAATCTTCTTCAGGTATTTGCATCTACTCCCCCTTCGGGGAGTAGGTCGTGGCACGAAGAATTCTTGCGAGGAATTTCTATGTTCAGTATATCAACTTTATACTCAAAAGTCAACGATTAGCTTATTCCAGCAAGGAGTTCGACAACTAGTACTACACCCCTTCCCTCTTGTGGAAGGACGTGCTATTTTATGCACGGGTCAAACTTGATAAGTGCTGAAGTTTACAGAAGGTTTTGTGCCTAGCGGATCTGCCTTAAGAATGTGGGAATGTCGAATTCGTCGTCTTCGGTCTGACTATTTGGGGTGGGCGCATCTTCTCCATCGGCTTGAGGTTTTGAGTCGAATGTGAGATCTACCGGTTGGGTGATTTGGACAAATCTTCTGCGGGTTTCGTCAAAACCTGTGGCAACAACTGTAACCTTAACCTGGTCAACTAGTTTTTCGTCAATGGCGGCACCAAAAATAATTTGGGCGTCCGGATCTGCCTGGTTGGTGATGACTTTTGCCGCCTCGTCAACTTCACTCATTGTCATGTCTGAACCACCTGTAATGTTGAAAAGAAGTCCTCGGGCGCCATCTATGGAAGAGTCTAGAAGCGGAGAGGCTATGGCCATTCTAGCCGCGGTTGCGGCTCTGTTTTCGCCGGTTGCTGTTCCGACACCCATAAGCGTTGAGCCGGCATTTGTCATAATTGCTTTTACATCTGCAAAGTCAACGTTGATTAGGCCAGGCATAACAATGATATCGGAAATGCCTTGAACACCTTGCGAAAGGACAGAGTCAGCAAGTTTAAATGCTTCCAAGAGTGAAACACTTTTATCGACAACTTCTAAAAGTTTTTGATTAGGTATTACAATTAGAGTATCGACTTTATCTCTTAGGCTATCGATTCCCTCTTCGGCAATTACCATTCGACGGGTGCCTTCAAAATTAAAGGGTTTGGTGATAACGGCAACTGTTAATATACCAAGTTTTTTGGCCATTTCGGCAATGATTGGACCTGCACCGGTTCCGGTTCCCCCACCTGCACCGTAGGTTATAAAAACCATATCGGCTCCGGTTATGGTGTCTTTGATTCTTTCCAGGGATTCTTCGGCAGCTTTTTTGCCGATTTCTGGATTTGCCCCTGCACCCAAACCTTTGGTTAGACCATCGCCAATTTGAACTTTAGTTGTAGCCGGTGAAGCTAAAAGATGCTGCTGGTCTGTATTAACCGCTACGAAATCCACACCTTGAATTTGCGCCTGGGTAATCATGGAGTTAAGAGCGTTTGTTCCACCGCCACCTATGCCTAGTACTTTTATTTTGGCAAATCTGTTGACGTCCGGTTTTATTAGCATAATAAACTCAAAACCCTGAAGAGTTTTTTAAAAGCTGTCACAATTTAGCACAGTGTGTTTTTTTTTGCAAGGTTAGCGTGAAGCTAAGGTTTTAAGGATTTGAGGAAATTGATAGCTTTGGTGATGAGTCCTTTAACTTCGATTCTGCCAAGCAGTGGAAGTCTGATGTTTTCTCTTTGAACACTTGCTCCGTAGGAGACTAAACCTAAACTTGCCGCATAGGCCGGTGAGGAAATTTCGTCGATCAGGCCAGTGGCACCTTGGGGTAAACCTAAGCGAACAGGCATTCCAAGTTCTTGTTTGGCAATGTCAACAAGCCCTGCAGTTGCTGCTCCACCGCCTGTCAGCACTACTCCAGAAGGTGTAAGGCCGGCATAACCGGATTTATGTATTTCCAACTTAACCATATTTAAAATTTCACGAAGTCTAGGTTTCATAATGCCATCAGTTAAGGTTTTTTTTGAAACATTACTTAAATCTTCTTCTATGGAAAGACTCGAGACGTCCAAACGGTCAGTTTCTTTTTTGTCTGACGGTTTACCGTTTTCGTCCGGTTCGACGGCAATTTTGGGTGGTTTAGATAAAGCTAATTTAATTTTTTCGGCACTTTCCTGAGATATGCGAAGACCGATTGCCAGATCATTTGTAACATTTCTTGCTCCAACTGGAAGCACAGCGCAATGCGCGGGGGCGCCTTCAATAAAAATAGATATATCTGTCGTTCCTCCACCAAAATCTACCAAAATAACTCCTAATTCTTTTTCGGTTTCAGTAAGCACGGAATATGATGATGCAAGGCCTGAAAAAACCATACCTTCAACATCTACACCAACCTGGCCTATACACTTTGCGATATTGCGAAGCGATGTTGCTGCACCGGTAACAATATGTGTTTCCACCTCAAGTCGAACACCATTCATACCTAGTGGATCTTTGATACCGCTTTGAGAATCTACGATAAAATAACGCGGAATAACATGAATAATTTCCTTGGAGGAAGGGAGGGAAATAGCACGGGCGGCTTCGACAACTCTTGTGATGTCGTCTGCGTTAATTTCTCCTTCCGGATTAGAAACTGCAACTACACCTTTGCTGTTTTGGGATTCAATGTGAACCCCGTCTACAGAAATAAATGCGTTTCCTACTGAATATCCAGCCATCCTTTCTGCTGATTCCAGGGACTGGGTAATACTAAGAACTGCTTCGTCAATATCTACAATCTGGCCTTTTCTGAGACCTTTTGAGGGCACTGAGGACACGCCAATAACATTTATTTGTGAGTCTTCCTGAATAGTCGCAATGAGAGTGGTGATCTTGGTAGATCCAACATCTATACCAACTACAACTTTATCATTTGTCATTTTTACTACTTGGTGGTTATGACCGGTTTTTCAAAACGCAAGTCTATTTTTGCGATTTTGGTCGGGTCTATTTTAGCTTTTGCATAGACTGACTGTAAAGAGTCAACCTGAATTTCTGCTTCTTTGTTTTGGGTGAAAAGAACAATTATGCCTTTAGAATCGTAAATAGCAATATCCGGGGGATTTAATATTCTAATGCTTGTTGGTGTGAAGTCTGATTTTTGTAGTTCACTGGTTGTTTTTAGGGCAAAAGAAACAAGTGAGTCGGTTATTTTTGTACCTAATTGCGCTTTTATTGTTTCCGGCAGGAATATTTTAGGCAGGTCTTTTTTGTTGTTCTGCTCACCTACATAGCCATCATCTCTGATTGTGAATTCAGTTCCTTCTATGTTTGCTACTGGTTCTTTTGTTAGAATCTCAATCTCGATTGTATTTGGATAACTTTTTTTAATTTTTGCCTGATCAGTACAGTTATATTTTTCCTTTATATTTTTTGCAAGATCGTTTGAGTTGAGTGTAATAATATTATTTCCGATAATATTCAAATCTTTATCCGTACTTTGAGAAGTTAAACAATTATTTTCATCTTTAAATTTAACATTATTAATTTTAAAAAATGGTGAAAAGTACACAAAAGAAATAATAAGGGCAAAAATAACTACAGGCAGAATTTTGCGCATGTATTAAGTATACCTTAGAATTTCTAGTTTAAGTTTTGTGGAGGCATCTCTGGGTATAGTTTTTTGAAATTTTTCAGCAGCATTTTTATGAGCATTTAAATTTATTACAAAAGTATCTAATTCTTTTTTAAAGTTTGAGGTGTTTAAGTTCTTCTCCTCGATAATGACTGCAGAACCTGCCCTTTCAAGAATCTCTGCGTTTTGATATTGCTCGTTACTCGCTGCAATTTCTAGTGGTATAAATATTATCGGTTTTGCAAGTGCTGCAAGTTCCCATACTGTATTGGCACCTGACCTGGAAATTATAAATTCTGCTTTTTTTAAAATCGCCCCAATGTTTTGGGAACTTGTAAAATCTATTGGTAAGTAGTTTTTTGATTTTAATTTATTTGCTTTCTCCAGATCCCCCTGAAAATTTGTGGCACCAACCTGATGAATTAGATTGAAGTTTTTAAATATGTTTATAGAACTAAAAATTAAAGAGTTTATAATATGAGAGCCTTGATTGCCTCCTGTAACATAAATTAATTTATTGGAATTTTTTAAAATTTTTATGATGTTGTTATTTTCAGCTTTTGAAGCAAAGATATCTTTTCTTATGAGATTGCCAATTGATTTGGTTTTATTTTTATCAAAATATTTTTCTGAATCTTGCCATGAGAGATATATTTTTTCAACAAATATGGAATTGATTTTATTTGCAAGGCCGGGCACAATGCTTTGTTCGTGAGTTATGGATTTTATTCCAAGAAGCCACGCAGACATAATTACCGGACAGGATATATATCCTCCAAAGGAAACCACAATATTGGGCCTGCTGCTTAATAAATATATAAATGATTGTAAAAAACCGATTGGAATTTTTAAAAGTGAAGGTATAGTAAATCTTGTAAATTTTCTTTGAAACCTGCCTGTTGTTAGGCAGTAGAATTTGATCTTTTTCTCTGTGACAATTTTAAATTCTTGTGACACGCTACTTGACCCTTCAGTTGAGTATTTTCTGCCGATGAAATTTATGATAATGTCTTTTTCTATTTCAAACTCTTCGATTAATGCAATAGCGGGAGATAGATGACCACCACAGATTAGAATTTTTTTCATGATTGTCTTTTTATGTTTAAAAGAATACCAATTGCGGTTAAATTAACAAATAGTGAAGATCCTCCGTAGGAAATAAACGGCAGAGGAATACCTGTTAGTGGAACTAGAGCGACAATTGCTGCCAAATTTAATAAAGTTTGGCTAGCTATTAAACCTGTAAGGCCTGTAGCCAAAATTTTACCGGAAAAGTCCGGGGCGGACTTAATTATAGTAAGGCAGCGGTTTATTAAAAATATAAATAATAGTAATAGAAGTAATGCACCTATAAAGCCCGTTTCTTCCACGATAACAGCAAATATGGCATCGTTGTGAACTTCCGGTATAAATTCAAATTTACTTCGTGAAGCACCAAGCCCGACTCCAAATAGACCACCAGAAACTAGAGCGATAATTATTTGATTTATTTGATATGAGGCGCCTTGAGGATCATACTTAGGGTCTATGAATGCTTTAATACGCTCCAACCTGTAAGGGTGAGTCATAAGTGAGACTATAGCTGTCAGAATAATTACGGGAAGAGCAATAAAAAAATGCCAAATAGGGGCATTACCTATAAAGTAAATGATAATTGTGACTGCAAAAAATACAAGGGCTGTACCTAGGTCTGGCTGCATGATTACAAGTCCAGTGACAATACCAATCGGTAAAAAATAGACCAGAAATGTGTCAGAAAAACGCATTTTAAACTTTTCGAATTTTGAAATTATAAAAGTTGAATAAAAAATAACTGCGAGTTTTGCAAATTCAGAAGGCTGGAATGTAAGTCCTCCAACAGATATCCATCTTCTGGCACCAAGAATTTCGCGCCCGATATACGGAATAAATAAAAGTATTAATAGAAATGTGCAAAGGCCGAGAAAATAATTGCTAGTTTTAATAAGCTTTCTGTAATTAAAATAACTAAAAACACATAAGGAAAATAGTCCAAGCAGCGCCCATAATAGTTGATTTTTAATGAAATAGAATTTGTCACCAAAATCTCGAAATGCAGAAACAACAGAAGCATCATAAATTGCAACCAAACCGACAAAAATAAGTAAAAGTGTTGATAATAGCAGCCAAATATCGAACGATGATTTTTGGGAACGAAGTTTTATATTTGCATTAATATCCCGCAATTTTTTTAACCTCCCTCTTGAATTGTTCACCGCGATCTTTGTAATTTTTAAATAAATTGAAGCTTGATGATGCGGGCGACAAGAGACAAATTTTCCCCTTTTCGGTGTTTTTTGCAGCTAATTGTATTGCATCTTTCATGTTCTTTACAAAGAAATGTTTTGGCACATGACCTCTTTGTTTTTTAATTTCATCTAATATTTTTTTGCCTGTTTGAGGAAAAAGTATTATATTTTGAACTTTTTCATTGATAATTTTTTTTGAAAGATGGCTGAAATTTATTCCCCTGTCGTATCCTCCTACTATTAAGGTCGCGACATTTGGCCTCAATGTTTCAAGCGCTGCTATTGTAGCTTCCGGTATTGTTGCAATTGAATCGTCATAAAAATTAATTCCGCCGAAATTCCCTATATATTCTAACCGATGTTCTAATGGCATAAATCTCTTAACTGAGTAAGCGATAGATTGATTGGAAACCTTAAACAGCTTAGCGCAGGAGACAGCGGCTAGAATATTGTTTATGTTAAATTTCCCTTTGAGCTTTGTTTCACTTATTTTTAAAACCTTTTCGCCTTCGAAAAATAACCATTTATCATCTATGTATGCGTTTGACTTCAATTTGCTTGTTAAGCTAAATGGGGCTTTAGTAGCTTTATATTTATTGACAATTTTGGTGACAATTTGGGAATCGGCGTTGTAGATTATGAAATCTTTTTTGTTTTGCCACCTAGTTATGTTTGCTTTTGCCATTTTGTAATTTTCTAACCCACCATGATAATCTAAGTGCTCTTCATATAAATTTAAAAAAATGGCGATGTGAGGGCTGGTTTTTAAATCTTGCAGCTGAAAACTTGAAAGTTCGTAAACAAAAACGTCTTCTTTCCTGATCTTCTCCATATAGTCAAATGGGGGATTACCGACGTTTCCAAGAAGGTGTACCCTAATTTTGGCATCCTTTAAGATTTTATAGATCAATGCAGATGTAGTCGTTTTTCCCTTTGTACCTGTCACCCCTATAATATTAGTTCTGAATAAATCAAAAAACACTTGCGTTTGCGATATAACTTTTGCAGTAGTGGATTTAGTAATCTGAAAACCTGGAGATTTGAAAATCACATCGAATTTATTCAAAGCTTTTTGATAATTACTGCCTAAATAAAGTTCGAGTTTTTTGTCTTTCGTTATTAAATTCCGTATATCTTTATCCAACTCATTAAGCTTTTTCTGATCTGCAATGCTAACTAATTTTTTGGGGTACTTTGCCCTAATATAGTTTAGGGTCGATGTTCCTTCCGTCCCTAAACCTAAAATAAGTATTTTTTTATTTGTTAAGTCTTCAATTTTCATTTGCAATTTTTGCTTTCAGCGTTTGTGCCAAGTCATGTGGCAAAAAGTTATTTTCGTCCCAAGAAGTTAGTATTTTGCTTTGTGTGTAATTTTTATTCAACACTTTTTCCATGGCATACCTGAGAAGAAATGGTAACGGTTGATTGCTTCTTTCAAATTTCTTAATGCTTAATTTTAAACCTTCCCGTAATTCTTCGTAGGTTCCGACACATTCAAAAGGCTTTGGTTCTCTTACTCCTGTTATATGAAGAAGAAGATCGATTAATTTCGTCGAGGCATAAAGATCCTTATTAAAAATTTTATTGAGTTCTTCTGTTTCTAAAAACGGATAAAGTGTTATATAAGTCGAAAGACATTTTGGACACTCGCCGCACCATTTGTTTTTAACAAGCTTTTTGTTACAACTTTGAAAAGCATCAAAATACTTTGGGTAGTTTGAAAATATTTTTGATATTTGAAATTCATAAAG
>CAYHKI010000010.1:0-15477 GCA_964357165.1 uncultured Gammaproteobacteria bacterium
AGAGAAAATAGGCCTGCTAAAGTCCTTGGGACACTAAATGTCCTAAGTCAGGAAATAGAGTGTTAAGACTGACTTTGCACGCCACGTTCATGTGAACTGAATGTGGCACGGGTGGAAGGAATCGAACCCTCGTTATCGGTTTTGGAGACCGAAGTCCTGCCACTGAACGACACCCGTAAACGTGCGTAGTCATTATAAACTATAAACAATTAACTATAAAGATGAACTTAATTTACACCTTGTGTTAGAATACATCTTCCAAATGGCCAAGGAATTATCAAACCCAACAGAGGAGCAAATTGCCAAAGGCGAACAATTTTTACTAGATCTTTACGACCAAATAGAACAGGTCGCCAAAGAAAAGGGGCTTGAGAAAGTTTTCGAAGCTCAAAATGAACAAGTTGAACATTGGTCCTCAGTAGGTGGCCGTCACGGCACAGAAGCGCCAATCCCTGTTAGTCTAAATTTAAAAAAAGCTGTTGTATATGCAAATAAAAAATTAACCTTAGCTGTTTCGCTGGGAAGCGGTACAAAAACACGCTACGATGACGGCAAACTCACCCGTCTACAATTCGGCGGATTGTACGAACAAGTTGATTATAAAAACCTAACCATCATAGAATCACTACAGAAAACCCGTACACTCGTCAGCCACCATTCTTTTGGCACAGTTTACCTTTATGGAGAATTCGATTATCACCACAACACAAAACAATTAGAGATTGATTGCTGGGCAGACAGCCCCAACCTATTTGGCGGTGAGGGCATAAACCTTTGGCCGTCAGAAAAAATTACAACCCCAGATGGTCTTAAAAAATGCGTCCAGATCGTCAAACAAACTATTGACCGTGGAAAATAAATAATCTATTTGGGTTTTTCCTCGTAGTACTTATCTATAGCAGCAAGTACATATGGTATATAATTCTCGGTATCATTCCAGGCAGGGTCTTTTGTAATCTCATGTATTTCGGGATCTTTAAATATTTTAAAGGGGCTAACACCCCTTTGAATGGTTGTCAGCTTATAAAGATTAATCCTAAAAATCGCCTCATCGTGTGCATCTTTTAATACTTCCCAAGAATCATCTTCCGGCTGTACATTTATGTCCGGCAAGACAACACCCATCTTGGCCAGCCAACGTCTCTTAAAACCCTGATAATGAGGTTCGCCCATATGCCATTCCTGCACAGCACCGGCAATAGTTCCTTCCTTTTCCGAAAGCTGAGCGAGTTCTCTGGCAGTTGCCGGAATAATTTTTTCAGGATCAAATCTGTCATCATCTTCTCCGTCGCTAATATGCAAATTATGTTTTCTCGCGACAAGATCACCCATTTGCGTTAAACCCTTTGCACCGGCACTCGACTGCGCAAACCTATCACCCTTGCTTTCAAGCCCTACTATGCCTATTAAAATATCGGCAGGGAAATCATATTTTTTTGCGCTTTGCCTGATCAGTTCCTCATATTGCGAAATTTCAGCTGCCATTTCTGGCCCGTTATACTCGTCCAGACTTTCCCTGGTATTTTGCACCTTATAAATTGCTTCCAATTTTTCACTGTCATAAAGTCCTGGAAAAGCCAAATCAAAATTAGTTGGTTTGGCGGTAAGCTTTTCAAACTCAACTTGCGAAGGCATTTTATCTTTGATATCCAAAACCCTTGCAGTTTGATTAAAACCTTCTCCGACAATTTGTTTGGTAATATCCGCACTTTGACTAGGGTTCATTACGGTAACAGCAGCCACCGCGCCACCAGCAGCCATTCCAACATCTCTTTTCTTATTCCATAGAAGTTTTACGGTTCCGGCCGTACCCTTAACCAAATTTTTTCCGTAAAACCAAACACCCTCACCAACAATCTTTGAACTTTTAATAATCAACTTGTCGGTAAGTGGCATACCACGCTGTGGTTTTACAAATTCCCCATCACCGCCAACAGTTTGGCGAGGAACCTCGGCAGATTTATCACTCATAACCTAAGTTTATCTTGCTTATGGAAAAATTGCCAACTAGATATAGTTAGACTAAAATACAAAAACTTATGAAAAATATTTTAAGTACACAACAAGCTCTTATGGACAAACAATTTGATGCGCTCATTGTTACTAGCCCCATAAACATTTTCTACCTGACCGGATTTTCTGGCCTTTCTCCCACCGAACGAGAAGCAATTCTGGTTGTCAAGAAAAACAAAAGCACGCTGATTACGGCCCGACTTTACCAGCAAGAAGCCCAAAAATTAGCATCATCAACACTCGAAATCAAAATCGCAAACGAGAGAAATGAATACGAAAGCTTTATCAAAGAAAGTTTACAAATTGGCCTGCCCGCCGAAGCTTTCTTGACATCCAAAGCTTTAGCGTCGGATGTAGTGAAGGTGGGCTTTGAAGCCAGCAACCTAACATTTGCCGAATATAAAAATTACAAAAAGTACGCCTTGCCAAACAAATTTGCACCAACTAAAGATCTTATCGAAAATCTGAGAATGAATAAATCAAAAGAAGAATTACAAAATATCCAAAAAGCCCAAATTATTTCCCAAAATGCTTTTGAAATACTGATCAAAACAATCAAAATCGGCCAGACAGAAATAGAGATCTCAGATAAATTAACAATTATTATTAAATCACTCGGTGCAAACTCTCTAGCCTTTGAATCAATCATCGCCTCCGGCCCAAACTCCGCACTTCCACACCACAAAATCGGCAATCGTAAAATTAAAAAGGGTGAAGTTCTACTTTTGGATTTCGGAGCCAAATACCAAGATTACTGCGCAGACCTGTCAAGAACTGTTTTTATCGGTCGCGCAAAAGACAACCAAAGAAAAATTTATGACTTGGTTTTATTAGCCCAACAAAAAGCGATTGCCAAAATCAAAAACAAAATAAAAGCAAAATCTATCCACCTGGCAGTTGAAAATATATTCGAAAAAGAAAACTTAAAAGACCATTTTATCCATAGTCTTGGACACGGCATCGGCCTGGAAGTTCACGAAAAACCCTCTCTTTCCAAAAAAAGCAAGGATATTTTAAAAAACAATATGATTTTTTCTGTTGAACCTGGGCTCTATTTCCCCTGGGGAGGTGTAAGAATCGAAGATCTGGTAATCATTAAAAATGGTATACCCCAAATAATCGGCAAAAATTCCTCATTTATAGAACTTGCCTGAAGTTGTACAATTTAAACTGTAATGAAAAAAATTATTCTTATCGGAGGATTGGTTCTGACATTTCTGCTTCTATTTATCGTTATTTATGCATCATTATTCCAAAAACAAGTTATCGCCCCTACCAAAAACATGGAAATCACAGGTAAAGCGCAACAGTCACCATCTCCAATAAGTTTTGTCGGCAAAGAGGATATTCTTAAAAACGCCCTCAATCTTTATATAAAAAATAAAGAGTCAGGCCTGGATATGTCAAAGGGACCATGCCTTGGGAAAATTGCCGACGATTGGGTTTTGGATATTGCTAATAATCCAAGGCAATTAGAAGACGACAAGATAGAAAACCAGTGCTCAGAATTTCTGGAAGGAAAAGTTCACCATTTTATAGAACTGGATCAGGACGGAAAATTACTTAATTCAAATTAACCCAATTAACTTATTTAACTTAATCAACTCAATTAACTCTCACAACTCCCCTAAAACTTCAACTCGCTCACCCGTGTCCTGCATAAACCAATCATACACAGCATTGGCAATCAATTCAAAATATGCCATGATCAAGACATGCCACCTGCCAAAAAAAATTCCGGTAATATTTTTATACCTCTATTAATCCTGCTTCTAATGTCTTCCGGAGTATTTTTGCTGGCACAATTCTTTGCAAAAGCCCAAACGGATGTTTCCGCTTCTATCGATATCCGTTTTCAGGGTCTTGAGGTCGCACCTTCAACTTTTATGGAAAGGTCACAAGATAAATGGCAATCTTACGAAAACACAAATTATCATTATAAAATAAAATTTCCAGGTCAATGGGTAAGTTCAAATACCGATCCTGTAATAGGCGACCTTAGCACTTACGTAAGGTTTCTTGGTAATAAAATAAATCTTAAGGTCAGCGTCAGAAATAAATTCGACACTAATGCAAATTTAAGAACAGCCAAATTTGGCGATAATAGTTTTTATATTGACAATAACAAGGTTTTTTTCAACTCTGCCACCACACAACATAATAAGCTCTTTTATACAATCGAACTTAAAGAAAACAACTATTTTTCCAACAACATCGAATTTACAGGCACTTTCTTCCACATACTCCAAAGCTTTAAATTTACAAAGTAAACAAAAACTTTAAGAAATATTACCTGTCGTTATCTCTAGGTGCCTGCGGACGTGCCTCTGAAACAAAAATTTTTCTTCCGTCCTGCTCTGTTTCATTCAACTCATCGACAGCTTTTTTGGCACCGGCTTCATCTTTCATTTCTACAAAACCAAAACCCCGGGATCTGCCGGTAACCTTATCCATGACAACGTTGGCATCAACAACTTCTCCAACCTTCGCAAAAACATCACGAAGACCGTCCGATGTCATTGTATATGGTAAATTACCAATAAATAATTTGGTCAACATCAAAATCACACTCCTTTCTTAACATTTACATTGAAAATTTGCTTCACTTTGGGGACTCGTATCGAAGATTCTTTTACTTCCTACTTTCTTGCGCAATTGTACTGCAAATTTTACCGACTTGTCAAAAATCAATCTCAACCCAGCACTACCCACGGCCTCAAATCGCGCTTAGCAATCTGGGGCGGCACAATAAATTTACTTGCACTTTTAATAAACATTAGCGTTATGTAATTTATTTTTTCGCGTTCTCTCCAGAAATCCGAATTCAGTGCCAACTCACTCTGATACTTTTTTTTCAAATCGCTAAATTCAAATTCTGTCGGATGGTCATACGAAATAACTCTATCGACAATAAACTGACCAATAATATCCTCACCGGGCAGTTTCATCAAAACAACATCGCCTCGTGAAACTTTATTAAACGGATCTATTTTAATTTTAGAAAATCTACCTTCAATTTTTTTTCGGCCGTCAAAAATAGCCAGTGCTGCGTCTTTTTTTAATATCGCCAAATGTTTAACCATTGCAACAGGGATTATAATTTATTCAAGAAAAATCTGCACTCACTACCTATGCGTTCTCACAAACTGTGCAATTGCAAATCTGATGCTGTTAACTTTTCCTTGTCCTACCCCCTTAAACGACATAAGCGCCTCATCACTCATTGCCGAAAGTTCACCGACAGACAAACTCGCCAATCCACTGCGCAACATAATTGAACTCGCCAAACCAAAATTTAACTCACATTCGTTCACCTTAGCAATTGCTTCCGGCAATTCCCCAAACTTCAGCAAATCATTATTTTCAAACCCCGCCCTTCTTCTGGGACCAACTCTTCTCATATCAAGACCAATTTCACGAAGTAACTTCCAAGCTAAACCTCCTGAGCAACCCAACCTTTTTCCAATATCGGTAGTCGAAAGCCCGTTATCCTCGTACCAAGAAACCAGCGTCTCACTTGGATTATCACCCATTTTCTCAAATGGCAGTTCGACTGGCTTGCGGCCGCGTCTGACGCTTTCGCCACGTGCCAACTTTCACAACCGGTTTATGCCATTCTGCAATAATTGGTAAACTCTCTGATTGCTTATTCCGGTTTTCTCACGCACTTCCCGTAGTGTTGGCCGGGTGTTCTTTTCCCCATAAAGCAAATCCAGTACTTGTTTTTGACGTTCGGTTAGGTTTTGAAACAAACCCTTAGTTTTTGCCTCAAAAACCAATTTCTTCCTTTGTTCGTTTTCATCCCTTTTTTGTTTACTAATATAACGCCTCGGTTTCTTACTAATTTCTAAATCGCTAATCCACTTACTAATCGTTTCTGGTACCACTCCAAATTTTTTGGCAATCTGCTGCCTATCTAAACCTGCAGATATCTGTCCTTCCAGCACTACTTTTATATCCTTCGTACCAAACAATTCCAGACAAAGCGCTGCCCGCTGCGCAGCTGTCAAAACTTGAGCTCTTTTAACAAAGCGTTCTTTAGCTTCAGGGTTTCCTTCGAAGAATCTTGTCATACTACTTGATCGTAGAGCGTTTGACGTAGTTGTATGTATTAACGCAGTAGTGACTTTCCTGTTAACCGGGTCTTGCCAAAATTCTCTTAATTTAGAAACCCTTAACTGCTCACAGTCAACACTTCCCCGCTTTACCCTTGGTATCGCAAATTCGTCTAAAATCGAAACTGCTGCTTCGGAAGAAAGGTGGGCTCCTTTTTTTAATTGGTTCATAGAATAACCCTCATCAATAAACAACCTTCTTAGGGTAACGGGGACAGATTCCCCTTCCAACCCAAAAGCTTCACTAATTCGTGCAAATCGTCTAATCCTGTTTCTGACAATTGCCTTAGGATCTTTTTTTGAATTTATGATTACATCAACGGCATTATTTGCTATAAAATTTTCAGTTGATGTGCTTGAATTTCCCGCAGCAATATCTTCGGGAGCAAAGTTCACACGTTGTCCGAATCTTTCCGGATTCATAGGTGGAGATTATATCAAAAAACAGAAATAAAATAAACTATAGGTTAAAGGTCTAAACCCTTGAGGTACTCAGAAAACTCTTCTCTCACGTCATCATGCAAAAGTCCATGATCCACAACTGTCTTTAAATATCCAACCTTACTGCCGCAATCATAATATTTACCGTTTTTTACCTCCATCGCATGAACTTTTTTACCATCGGCTATCATATTGTTAACTCCATCCACATAATAAAGTTCTTTTCCCAAATCAATTGTGTTCGGTATCGCTCGCTCAAGTGCTTCAAAAATGTCCGGTGTAAATAAAAACCCGGAAACAACTGCCAAGTTACTTGGCGCATTTTCAACCCCAGGTTTCTCAATAAACTTATTTACTTCTATTATTCCACTATCAACTTCCTTTCCCCCGACATAACCGTATTTTTTGGTGTCTGCCGGATCTGTCGTTCTAATTCCCGAAAGAATAGACGTACCATATTTTTCATAAGCAGCAATCATTTGTTTTGTTCTGGACGGTTCCGCTGCTACAAAATCATCACCCCAAAGCATAACAACCGGCTCGTCTCCGACAATTTCCTTTGCAACCAAAAGTGCATGACCATTGCCAAGCGCTTCTTTCTGTCTTACATATACAAAATTCGCAAGTTCCGAAATTCTCTTAACTTCCTCCAACAACTCCAACTTTCCGTCTTTTTCCAGTCTCGCTTCAAGTTCAAAATGTTTGTCGAAATGGTCCTCAATTGCCCGCTTATGCCACCCTGTAACTAAAATTATCTGTTCAATCCCCGCCTCAATCGCTTCCTCAACAACGTATTGAATAATCGGTTTATCGACAATCGGCAACATTTCCTTAGGCATCGCTTTTGTCGCTGGCAAAAACCTTGTCCCAAACCCTGCAGCGGGAATAACAGCTTTTCGAACTTTTTTCATATATTAAAAATAATTATCGCTCAGATCATAAACTTAATCAATCCTACTTGATACTTGATACTTAGTACTTGATACTGATATCATACTCGATAAACCTTGACACAGGAGGGAGATTTTTTTGTGGCATTAAATCCAATAGGCCCGCAGTCCTGAACTTGCCGAAGGACGAGGACCGCAGGATTTATTAAATTAAAAAATGTTAAATCCTATAACGTATATTAAAGAATCGAAAGCTGAACTAGAAAAAGTTGTTTGGCCGACAAAACAGGAAACACTAAGACTCACTATTGTAGTAATTATTGTTTCAATTTTAATAGGAGCCTACGTCGCCGGCCTGGACACATTTTTTACTTTGCTTGTTGAAAGATTCTTAAAGACAAAATGACAGACGACACAAACGATATAAAAAATAATATTTCAAATGATGATTCGCAAAAAAACACGGAAACTGTCGTCGAGGAAAACTCAAAGCAATCTGAATTACCCGAACCTACCGATTCTTCAGAAGTATCAACTGCTCAGGAAGATGAACCAAAAACCGACGGCCCCAAAACTGCTTCCATAAATACCGACCGTCTAACATCCGACCCTTCCGAAACTAAAGCTCGCTGGTATGTTGTTCATACATATTCCGGTCACGAAACAAAGGTTGCTACAACCTTAAAACAAAGAATTGAATCCCAAAAACTGCAGGATAAAATTTTGGATATATTAGTTCCTACGCAGGAAAAAATAGAAATAAAAGAAGGCAAAAAAAATACCATCAAAGAAAAAATTTTCCAGGGCTATCTTTTGGTAAACATGCTACTTGACGACATCACCTGGCTAGCTGTGCGAACTACTCCAGGAATAACAGGCTTTATAGGTACAGCCAATAAACCAACACCACTTCCCCAGGAAGAAGTCGAAAGTATCAAACGCTTCATGACTCTGGAGGCTCCAAAGTTTAAAACGGCCTTTGCCCAGGGTGAAGCTGTCAAAATTACCGATGGTCCCTTTTCCGAATTTTTGGGTACCATTTCCGAAATCGACGAAGAAAAGGGCAAAATCAAGGTTCTGGTTTCCATCTTTGGACGCGAAACTCCCGTCGAACTTGATTTTCTGCAAGTCACAAAATTATAAGTTGTTATTTGCCAAAATCCCCCAACTATTGATACATTCTTAAGGTGAAACTGAATTCTCTAACTGGAAAATTTCGCTTTTTAAAAACACCCTATTTTCTTGTTGTCATTGTTCTCTCGACATTAACTTTTTGGATATACTTCGAAACGTTATTTTTCCCCCCACCAAAAGCGCAGGATTTTTATACTGCCCCACGAAAAAAACCAATATTAGTAAACCAAAAAAAGGAAACTGATAAGCAAAATCAGCTTTCATCACTTATAAACCTTGAACTTTCCAAACTTGAAGGACATTATGCAATTATTATAAAAGATCTTTCTCGACCTTTAGAATATAAAAGAAACGAAAATGACATTTTTACCTCGGCTAGTATTTATAAACTTGCCGTTATGTACAAAATTTTCGACATGCTGGAAAAAAAACAATTGCAAGAAACCGACGAAATCCAACCAAGTTTAACGGTGGCCAATGCCTTAAGTCTAAGTATAACCGTCTCCGACAATAATTCTGCACTTGCTCTTGCCCAAACAGCCGGCTGGGAAAAAATCGATTCACTATTAAAATCAGAGCAAATATCTGGCTTCTCCCTCAATCAAAAAACTCCAACCATAACCGCAAAGGCAGTAAGTACTCTTCTTGAAAAAATCTATAATAATAAAGCCGTCTCAGCAGACGCTTCTATAAAAATGAAGCAATTTCTTCTTGCCCAAAAAGTAAACGATAGGATTCCCAGATATTTACCATCCGAAACTAAAGTCGCTCATAAAACAGGAGAACTCGATTTTATTCGCCATGATGCAGGAATAGTTTATGGCAAAAAAAGCGATTATATTTTTATTTTCCTTTCCGAAACTCCGACTCCCGGCGACGCTACAGAAAACATCGCCAACCTTTCAATAAAGATATTCGACGCTCTTGAATCCCCTAGCCCTTGAAATAATATAGGTTTTTAGGATATACTCACAAAACACCAAATCGTTATGGCTAAAAAAATAAAAGCAATAGTCAAACTTAACGTCAAAGGCGGTCAAGCCACCGCAGCTCCTCCTGTTGGCCCGGCACTTTCACAGCACGGACTACAAATTATGGATTTTGTTAAGGCCTTTAATGAAAAAACCAAAGATCAGCAAGGCATGTTGCTTCCCGCTGTTATTACTATTTACGAAGATAGAACTTTTTCTTTTATTGTAAAAAAATCGCCGGTTTCTATTCTTATTAAAAAAGCCCTAAATATCGAAAAGGGAGCCCAAACAACCGGCAAACAAACAGTCGGCAAACTTACCCGCCAACAAGCCGAAAAAATAGCCGAAGAAAAAATGGCAGATTTAAACACTAAAAACCTGGATGCTGCAGTCAAAATTGTCCAAGGCACAGCCCGTTCAATGGGAGTTGAGACAGTAGAATAATATGGGAACCACACGCATCAAAGTTATCGACCTTTCATCCAGCGAAAAGGAAATAAAAACTTCCAGAAAACATGCTAGCCTCGCTCCGCTTGCGAAGCGGGCCGAAAAGCTTGCGGAACTGGAAAAACTTAAAAAGGAAGTAAGGCCACAAAATACAACTTCCGAACAAGCAAAGATACTTTCTTTAAAAAACCCGGGGGTTCCCGTGCAGGAACAAATCGAGACCGAATTTGAACAGAAAGTCAAAACTCAAAAACCAAAAGCTACGCTATCCAAAAAAGACATCGGACATAAAAGAGGAAAAAAATACTTGCAAGCTAAACAACTTATAGAAAATAGGCTCTACGCAAAAGACGAAGCGTTTAAACTATTACCGAAAACCTCTACTGTTAAATTCGACCCAACCGTCGAAATTCACCTAAATGTCACCGATAAAAATATCAAGGGTAATCTCACGTTTCCTTACTTAAAATCCCAACAAAAAGAGAGAAAATATTTAATTTTCTCAGACAAAAAATCCGAAACAAAAAAACAAGTTATCTGGGCAAATGAAAAAACAGTAGCAGACATCGAAAAAGGTATTTTAAAACCAGGCAAAGATTTTGATACCGTCGTCTCTACTCCAAAATTCATGCCAACACTTGCAAAAGTTGCCAAAATTCTTGGACCCAAAGGTTTAATGCCCAACCCCAAAAACGGTACAATTACAGAAGATATAGATAAAGTACTGGAGGGAACAGGAAATAACAATCTCTATGCTTACAAATGCGATCCAACGGCACCAATAATTCACACCAAAATCGGCAAGCTTTCACAAAAGGAAACAGAGCTTAGTGAGAACCTTAAAATCCTTGTCGCAACAATCGGTCCCTCTAAAATAATAAATGCAACTTTAACTACCAGTATGGGACCTGGAATCAGACTAAATATCGCGTCAATATAATTTTTGTTTTTCAAACATTTTGACTGGGACATTTAAAGTTGACAAGTACGAACAAGAATTGATATATTACCAACGACCAAAGACCGTAGGTGCTAGAAGCATAAAGCCTACGCAGGCGAAACCAATTATATAGTTGGCTCAAACGTCTCTCTTTGGAGACGTTTTTTTGTTTTTGGAAACAAAAACAAGCCATCCGAAGCTTTCTTGACATCAGTAGCTTTAGCGAAGGATGTAGCGAAGGAGGCTTTCAAAATTTATTAATATGGACAAAAAATCAAAATCAGCACGCCAAATAAAAGAAGATAACGTCGTCGCCCTCGAAGATAAGCTCGCTCGTGCCAAAACGATAACTTTCACCGATTACCAAGGCCTATCTGCCAACCAAATAAATGACTTAAGAAACAAAATTACAGCAGTCGGCGGAGAACTGTTAATAGAAAAAAATACTCTTCTTAAGATTGCCCTTAAAAACACAAGCTACAAACTAGAAGACGAAAACTTACTAACAGGCCCAACAGCAGCAATTTTTGCTTACGACGACGAACTTGCAGCCTTAAAAGAAGCTGCCGAAAGTAATAAAGCAATTGGTGTCCCAGTTTTTAAATTTGGCTTTTTTGGTAAAGATTTTATAAATTCCCAAACGGTAGAAAAACTTTCCAAAATCCCTTCCCGTAATATTTTAGAGGCCAAACTTGTCGGTTCAATAAGCACACCGCTTTATGGCATCGTTGGAGTCCTTGGTGCAAATCTTAGAAATTTAGTCTATGCCCTAAATGCAATAAAAAATCAAAAAGGAGCAGCAATTTAATTTTAAATTTTAAGTTTTAAATTTTAATTCAAATCTAAATTATTTAATTTTTAAACATTAAGACATTTAAAATTCATTTAAAATTACAAATTTAGAATTTAAAATTTTCAGAAGGAGGTGAAATAAATTATGTCAGACGACGATAACAAAAAAGTAGCCGCTAAAAGCGAGCCTCGTTCATCAGATGAGCGGGAAGATGCGAAAGAAGCAGCAGAAAAAGCCGAAGCCGCAGTAGAAAAAGTTGAAGAAGTTAAAGAAGAAATAAAAGAAGTTGCAGCAGAAGTCAAAGAGGAAAAAAAGGCAGACAAAAAATCTGTTTCAGTTTCTCCAAGTCTTGAAAAGATTATCAAATCAATAGAAGAACTTTCGGTTCTCGAACTTTCTGAGTTAGTAAAAGCACTAGAGGACAAATTTGGTGTCACCGCAGCAGCTCCTATGGCTGTTTCAGCAGGAGCACCTTCAGCAGGTGCTGAGGAAGCCACTTCCGAACAAACAACATTTAATGTAATTTTGGCAGATAGTGGTGCCAATAAAATTTCAGTCATCAAAGCTGTTCGCGAATTAGTTCAAACTCTGGGTCTCAAAGAAGCCAAGGATTTAGTAGATGCAGCTCCGAAACCGGTGCTGGAAGGTGTGAATAAAGAAACGGCAACCGAAGCAAAAGCTAAGCTTGAAGCAGCCGGTGCTAAAGTAGAACTTAAATAAAAAAAGCGACTAACGAAAATTCTAAACTAAACAAGATTAGGATTATAAATTGTTAGTCGTTTTTTTATATTTTGAAAGCGGCATTTATTTAGAAAGAATAAAGTTGTGAACAAGGTCATACTGCCCGTCAATCACAGTACTACCAGAAAATCCCTTGTATCCTGATGCCTCAATATTTATTTTATAGCTACCTCCTGCCAAGTCATAGATTATATAATAACCATTGGAGTCAGAAATATATGTATGTTTCAAACCGTTTTCAAAAATAACTACCCTAGCACTTGCAATTCCTAGTCCATTTAAATTACTAACCTTGCCTCGAACTGTAAACTTTGCACTCGGCTCATCTAAATTTGCTGCCAAAGGCAAAAGGTGACCACCGGTGCGTAAAATAAAAAAAGAAACAAGAAAAACAACTGCCCAAAGAGAAAACGAACTCACAAAAAGCAATTTTCTAAAAAACAAATTATTTCTTTTCTTCATTTAACCGTAACCTCACCAGTAAACTGTTGATTTAATTTATCAAAATAGCGAAAAACACCCGGATTTTCAAAAACAAAACTAACCGATTCGTCTTTTTCAATTTTTTGGTTAAATTGCGACAAATTATCCAAAGTCGAACCCAAACTAGAAACTACCTGATGAGCCACTAAATCAGCATTTTTCCAAGTAACCTGGTCACCAGCAGAAACAATGATATTTTGTGGATTAAAACCCTTTTCGCTAATTATGATTACTTTTTCTCTGGATTTAATATTAGCTATATCACTATTTGCTTCTATTTTATTGGGCACACTAGAAACATAAATAGAAAGTCCAAGTATACAAAGCGCAAAAACAGCACCTATCAGGGAAAACACCAAAAACCCATTTGAAGGTTTATTCATATATTTTATAGTATCACAATTACTAACCTCACTTAATCATTCTGCCCCGAATTTTGAGGGATTTACCCCGAATCTTGAGGGGTTGACCTTATTTTTTTTAGCTGATATATTAAAGTCCATAAATGATTTGTTAGATCTGTAATAAGATTCACTCATAATCATTAACTTCTGCTTACTCAACTATGAACCATAAACTATCAACCACTTGTCCTGACAAAGGAAGGATCAACTATTTAATATGTCATTAGGAGACGATTGGCCAGATCTATTAACTGTCAAAGAAGTTGCAAAAATACTTCGAGTTGCCCCACTTACAGTCAAACGATGGGGTAAGCGCGGCAAGCTCCCCGCAATACGAATCAACTCTAGGGGCGACCGAAGATATAAAAAAGAAGCGGTACTATGGCTTCTTGGAGCAGTTAAATCTGGCGATCAAAGTTTAAGCCAATAATTTCCCTCTCTTCACAACACCTACTTTCGGATATCATAATATTGACTATTTAAATTTATGTCAGAAAGAAAAACACAATTTCAAAGCTACGAAGCCGTTATTAACCATATAAACGCTTTAGAATCCAATATCCTATACACCAACCATCAACTTTCTAAATTAAAACCGTAATATTTATAAAAAAAACAGAAAAATAGCACTGAATAACATATATCCCCAAAATTTCTAAAGATCGAAAATTTAATAAATGAAGTTTCTACCAACCATGAACCATGAACCAAGAACCATTCTCAGTGAATCTTCCCCCACTCAACTTCTACACCCTCAGCTTTATATATCGCCAAAGAATCTTCAACCGCCTTTTTTATCTCATCAAGCCTAGCTTGTGTCGTAGCTTCCGCCCTTAATGTCAATTGAGGCTGAGTATTGGCAGCCCTAATAACAGCCCAACCATCTTTCCATTCCAATCTTATGCCATCAATAGTCGAAAATTCATATTTTTTCTTCTTAAAATACTTCTTTAATTCTTCTACCATTTCGAACTTTCGAGAATCCGGTGCATATATTCTGGTTATCGGTGCACTAACATATTTTGGCAAACTACTCACCAGCTCATCCAACTTCTTACCACTCAATGATATATATTCTAAGAGCCTGCAAGCAGCATATATTGCATCATCAAAACCATACCACTTATCGCTAAAAAATATGTGACCGCTTGTTTCGCCGGCAAGTTCAGCTTTTTCCTTAAAAAGCGCTTCTTCTATATACGAATGACCAACCCGTATAAGTTTAATCTTGCCCCCATAATCACGAACATCGTCTGTCGCACTTTTACTGCATTGAAGCTCAAAAAGGACCAGTGAACCAGGTTTTCTTCCCAAAACCTCTCTAGCACAAAGTGCCGTTATTTGGTCACCCCATATGATATTTCCACGATCGGTTACCACACCAAGCCTATCCGCATCACCGTCAAACAACAGCCCTGCGTCATAACCTCCCTGCTTAATTTTATTAACTATTTGCGGATATGCTCTGGGATCCTGAGGATTCGGCGGATGGTTCGGTTGAGTAAAATCTATACTACAATACAATTCTTCAACTTCAGCGCCTATTGCTTCTATAACCTTTGGAGCGTATGGCCCGCCGGTAGCATTACCGCAATCCACAATTACCTTTAAATTGCTTCTTAATTTTACTTTAGAAACGATATCGTTTTTATAATCTTCAAAAATATCTCGTTCACTAAATTCGCCGTCGCCATTTGCAAAATCTTCGCTGATCATTAGCTTTTTTAATTTCTGAATCTCTTCGCCAAACAGGGCACCATTACCGGATGCAGGCTTAAAACCGTTATATTCCGGAGGATTGTGAGAAGCTGTAATCGAAAGTCCGCCGTCGATTTTATAAAATTTTCTGGCCCAATACATCATCGGTGAAGTTACTAAACCAATTTTGATAACCTTTATACCAGTCGTTATCAGCCCATCCACGCAGGCCTTATAATAACCCGGGCTCGATTCGCGCGCATCATATCCAACCAGCACTTCGTGTGTACCTTTATGCATTAAATATGTTCCAAAGGCTTTGCCAAAAATTTCGGCAAATTGTACATTTAAATCTTCACCCACAATACCTCGGATATCATAATCTCTAAAAATTGCCTCGTTAACTT
>CAYHKI010000011.1:0-6951 GCA_964357165.1 uncultured Gammaproteobacteria bacterium
TTCTCCTGAGTAAACGATTAGCCTAAAGTGTCAATTATCCATGAGTCAATACGGAGACTACAAGAGCATTCATCCTCTGAAAGCTAGTAATTGCTGTATCTGACTGATAATTAAGAATTTTTCTATGTGGGAATCAAAAATCGACCTTGTTAGAATCAGGAATTATCGTAGGTTCTTTCGCCTTTTCAGCTTCGTCCGCTATTCGCTTTCTTTCAATTTCCTCGTCACTCGGTGCACCAACTCCTAGGGCAAGACCTAAACTGGCTGCTGCCAAAATTAGCCTTGACCTAATTCCGACTGGATGAAATGTTTTTCTTACTCCAGGTTCGCTCTCAATTTTAATTGGGGCTTTCTCAGGACTTCTTCCACCTTCCATGTTTTTATTATATCAGATAACTGAGAATTGCTTGAAGAGATAGCTGCCATCTACAAGAAGTTTTTGATGTTTTGGTTGTGCTCCTCGGCGGTTTTGGTTGTGTTAAATTTGTCATCTTGACATCTTGGTGCCTACTTTTTAAAGTTAGAGAATGCAAAATACTGTAAGAAAGACTATTAGAATCAGAAACGATATAACCAGCTTAAATCCTGCCAGACGGTTAATGAGGCAAATTGACAGTTTTCGTCAAAGCCTGACGGGCAAAAATGTTAACTTAGAGAAATTACTTGAGCTAAGCAGAAAAAACCAAAAGTAAATAAGTCGATAGCACGTTTGTATTTGATATAAAAGACTATAGAGCAAAAAATGATTCGTGAATTTTACTGAAAAACCTGACCCTAAGAGTCAATCTCTGGAGTTCAAACTTAGATTGCTTTGCTTACGCTCGCAATGACAAGGAGCAGATTCTGAAACAAGTTCAGAATGACAAATTGTGATTTGACACCAGAAAAAATTCTACAAGAAGTCTTTTGGGGTATTCAGATCTCGACATATGTTCTATTTAACAAAAAGTTTGTAAAATTAAGGCTGATGGGTTATGTATCCAAAATAATTAGAACTAGCAGACCCTTATTTTGGTTCACTCACTTTACTTTGTTGATCTTTGGAGGGCTTCAAAGTACTTCCTTTAGTTTTTATAAACCTCAATTAATCTTGATTATACTAGTTTTTTCTTTGCCTTTTTCTCTTTTTATCTATGCTATAAATGATTTTTATGACTTAAAAAGTGATTTACTAAATCCCCGAAAAGGAACAATTTTTGGTGAAAGACATAGTAATAAAACGGCGAAATATCTTCAAACATGGGGTTATACAGGACTCGTGGTTTCTTTACTCGCCGCATATTTTATTAGTCCAATGGTATTAACTCTACTTGTATTACTGTCTGTTCTCTTGTTTTTCTATTCATCAGCAACCCCCCACTTTAAATCCATTCCTTTAGTTGACGCCGTTGTTGGTGGAGGATTGTACTTTTATCTCACGATGGTTGTAGGATATTTTGTTTTTGAAGGGAATCAGGCAAATGTAGTTAGTACATTGGTTCCGGCATTCATGCTTGTTGCACTTGTAGGGTTAGCAGGGCACTTAATGGGAACAGTTTTAGACGAAGAACCTGACAGAAAAGCTGAGACTAACACATCAGCAGTTTTTTTTGGTGTTAATAAGGTCACTCTGTTATGCCAATTGATACTGATATTTTGCTTATATCTTTCCAGGAATAATTGGATTTTTCTACTATTTATTTCAGCTTTTATAACAATCTGTACTTTAGGTTATTCTCCTAAATATAGAGATAACTTTCTTTTACAATTAATTGGCGGAGCTTTTATACCATTAACCTTCTTTATTGCGTTATTGATTTTATATGTTGTGAATCCAAATTTATTGAAAATTTAGTTAAGAAAAACTGCTCTAATTTTTACAAAAAGTCTTTTATATTTTGGTTATGTTCCTGAACGGTTCTGGCAAAATGCACTTTACCTTCTATGTCATGTAAATAAAAATAATATTCTGTTTGCGCCGGATTTAGGGCAGATCTTATTGAATCGATACCAGGATTTGAGATTGGTTTTGGTGGTAGACCTTGATTTAGATAAGTATTATATGGTGATTTTACTTTTTTATAATCTTCCTGGGTAATTTGTGGCCACCAACTATTATTGGCACTGTTATAACCTTTGGCATATTGGACGGTGGCATCAATATCTAGTGCCATTCCCTTGTTTAGTCTGTTTACTATAATGCCGGCAATAATCGGTTTTTCATCTACTGTTTTTGATTCCCTTTCTATTAGTGAAGCCAAGATTATTACTTCTTCACTTGACATTATTCCTTTTTGGGATTTGTCCAAAATTGAATCGGTTACTTTTTGCTTGAAAGTATCCAGAAGCCTTTGGATAACCATACTCGCTGTTGCGTCTTTGGGGATAAGGTAAGTGTCCGGGAACATATAGCCTTCTTTGGCTTCTTTTATAAATTGTTTTTTGTTGAAACTATAGCTGGTGTTACCACCGAATTTTAATTTTTGTTCGATTCTATCGGCCAATTCTTCTATTCTTAAACCCTCGGGAAGCGTCACCCAAACATCGATCGCTCCATGTGTTAACTCTTTGGCAATGTCGGAAGCTGACATTGCCGGTGATATTTTATAATCGCCGGCTTGGATCGATTTGCCAATACCCATTTGGGCTACTAATAGTCGGAAAGCAAAGATATTTTTAATAAGATCCTTTTCTTTTAGATTTTGGGCAATTGTAGTAAGCGGTTGTCCAGGTGTAATTACAAATATCTTGGATTCCTCTTGCTTATTTGGTGAAACTGGAGCCAGAAGATAATTATAATATTGGCTTAAAAAAACAGGTAGCGTTACAAGAGCAATAAAAAGGACCGCAAAAATAATGGTTCTTTTGGACAACTTACTCATCAATACCTTCTTCGATGCTTGCCCGCGCAAACCTACCCGTTCTTTTGTCGAAGATAAATATTCGACTGCAGGAACAAATCACCTTATCTTTATTATCGCTTCTTTTGAACCTTCTTCCAAGCATAAGATTTTTGCCACAACCAACACATTTTCCTTGAAGTAAGATCCATGCTTGGACGGGGGCGAGAATTTTTTTTATCATTAATGTTCTTCGAGATAACTTTGTAATATAAGGCAAGCGGCCATTTCGTGTTCTTTTGCCCGCCTTTTATTTTTCGGTATCTGCAGTTTAATCATAGAATCTTGCGCCTGTCTAGAGGTAAAAGTTTCGTCGACCATGACAATTTCGATTGTGGGATTTCTTGCTTTAAATTTATAAGCAAAATCGATAAATAAGCTTTTTATTTTGCCTTCAACAAAACCTAATACAACTGTATTGATTGATTCTTGGCTGCAGATCGATGATATTTTTTCGATTGCTTCGGAAGTTGATTTGTGTGTTATTGTTTTTAGGGGTGATGCAATTTGGCCGGCTGATATTGCCAAGCCGGTTGTTTTTTTACCCAAATCGATTCCAATGTACATAGTTCGTAGTTAATTGTTAATGGTTAATGGATAAAAGTCAATCTATAGCCTTCAGTAAATCCTCACCTGTCTGAAAGCCTGGATGAATACGTTTGAGAGTAAATTTTTCATCAACATTTTTGTTTGTGCCTTCAATGGTGGTAAGTGCTGATGTGAAACCGACGGATTTTACGAGCTCGACGGTTTGACCTGTGAAATGACCATAGGGGTATGCGAAGGTTGTTATTTGACGACCGAGTGAGAGTTCCAAAACAAGTTTGCTTTGATTTATTTCTTCAGCGGCTGCTTGAACGGATAATCTATTAAGCGACGTATGGTTCATGGTGTGTGCGCCAATTTCAATAAGAGGCGAAGCTGAAATTTCTTTGACCTGGTTCCAATACATATAGTTTAAATGATCTAGAAAACCGGGAACAATATAGGCGACTGCTTTGACGTTATTTTTTTTGAGAATTGGGAAAACATCTGTGTAAAAATCCCGGTAACCGTCATCAAAAGAAATGATTATTGGTTTTTCAACCTTTTGTTCTCCACTTTCTATTTTTACGATTTCTGACGGTGTAATAAATGTATAACCTGCCTCTTTTAATGTGTTGATTTGAGCTTCGAAAGTTTGCGGCTGGATGTTTAGGGATTTACGGATCGTATCGCGCTTGTCAGTGACAATTTCGACATAATGATAAATAAGGATAGGGAGGGAAAATGGTTGATGGTTCATAGTTGATAGTTGATGGGATAAATCGATACCTGATTCGGTTGTTGATTCGGTTTGTGTTTGGGCAAAAATTGCTGGAGGAGAATAAAAAACTCTGGAAAAATAGACAATGCTTTCCAGAAAAATAATGGCCAGAAAAATATAGACTAACTTTTTAAAACTTATTGCTTGTTGCTTGTTGCTTTTCACTTTTCACTTCAAAGAACATATTGGTCAGAAGTATAGCAAAAAAAAATTTAAGAGAAAATGCAGAACTTCAAATTAAGCTATTAATATCTCAAATCGAATTTGTAATCGAGAAAGAATTATCTGTGCAACATGCAAATTAGTAATAGTTTGAATTCTAGCCCCGCTGTTTCACTTTTGCCTAATTTTGAACGTTAATAGTAAAATATAAGTATGTCTGAAACTACAGAAAACACCAGTGAGAGCCAAAATGGAGATGCCCAAAAAGAGGTCGAACAAATTTCCTCTATCTACGACAAAGCCCAACGAATAGTTGAGCAAAACGGAGAACCCTCAACTTGGGGAGAACATTATCCCAGTAAAGTTGCTTACCTGGACGTGGCGGACACTCAAGACTTAAGGGGTCACAATAGAGTTCTCGTTTGGGCTGGACCTGAAAGTGCTGAAGTTTTAGTACATTACTCAAAACATACCTCCAAAGGAAAGTATTTTGAATACGACTGTAAGGTTAGAGCGAACCAGGGTTGTTAGCTTCTATGCTCCAGTCGAGGAATGGCATGGAGATTCACCAATTTTCCGCCAACCTTGGAGGCCAGGAATAAAACCGGCTCCCGTTGCCAGATATGAAGATAGTGAATACGGTCATGACAATTTAAATCTGAATGAAGTTCAAAGAATGCTGAATAACGGAGTTCCTGCAACAGCAGGCGGAAAAACAATCGGTGCTTCCGAGAAAGGTAAAAGAACCCCAACTTTAATAGGAAGAATTTTAAGAAGACAAAAGTAAAGAATTTAGTTTGTTTCTCAATAACTGCACTGACTTTTCCCAAACCAACTCATGATAAACCCACAAAATCTCGTAAATAGACTAACGGAGGAGTTTGAGAAAATCCCGGGAATCATAGCCTTCAGCCTTGTTGGTTCACAAGCACGAGAAACTGTATATAAAGCAACGGAATATTCTGATCTGGAAGCTTATATAATCACTACTGATGAAGCAGCAGAGCAGGTTGAACAATTATTACCATCCCTTGTTTCTCAATTAGGTACTGTTTTATTTTCCTTTAAACACCAAATAGGATTTGTTACCGTATATGATGACCTTTTTCGGCTTGAGTTACCAGTAATTAAACAGTCGCAAATGGACTCAGTATTTTCTCGTCCTAAAACTCAGGTAGTAAAAGTCTTACTGGATAGAACCAATGGACAGCTAGATAAAATATTAGCAAAACGACCTGAAACTTTCGATTACAAAAAAATATTTTCAGAATTGGTAATTAATTTTTGGTATTGGCAGATTTTAGGAGTGCAGTATTTTAAAAAAGGCGAATATTATAATACCCGTAGCGTACTGGGAATTCACGCCTCAGCGCTTGTCAAACTATTTGAACTGCTCAATGATCCAGATATATTACTTTTGGAGACAAACAAACGTATCGAACAGTTTTTAACAAAAGAACAGCAAACACAAGTAAGAAGAATAACTCCTGCATATGATAATAAACAAATTAAAGTTGCGCTAAAAGAAGTGATGGAGGTTTTTACTGTTATAGCAAGAAGTGTTAAAGAAAAGTATGGGTATGAATATGATGAAAACCTTGAGGAAAAAGTTAAACCTAAACTATTAGAACTCATGAATTCAAGTTAGAATAAAAAGTTCGCACACCTGACTAGTGCCAATTTAAATTAAGGTTCTTTAATAGTAATTGTTGGTACTGTTCCTAATCTTTTGTCATAAGTATAAAGTGTCATATTACCGAGTTCCGCAATTGCGGTCAGGTAAGCATCTATATATGAAATAATATTTTTTCCAAGACGGTAAGAGTTCTATTTGCAAGGAACGCTATTAGCAAGTATCTACTATTTATTCAGTTAAAACCTTATTTAGTAGAACTTGCCAAAGTTGTTGTTATCAAAGTATTCAAACTGACTCCTTCGTTTTTTGCCCTGTATGCAAGATTCCTGTGCAAAAATTTAGGGACTCTGACATTAAATTTTCCGCTAAACTTATCTTCTGAGGGTTCGGGGATATCTATAACTCTTTTTATAGCTGTTTCTAGCCAAGCCGCTTTTGCATCTTCTAACATCTCTAGAACTCCTTCTTTTGTGTCAGCCTCTGTCATACAGCCTGGTAATTCCTCAATTTCTGCAAAATACGAACCATCTAAATTTCTTTTTATACGGGCTGTGTACTTTAAATTAAGATAGTAATTAAGATTTTTCTTCATTATTTTCACTTTCAAGTGTAGCACTATCCGTCAATATTCTTATTTGTGATTCGTGGTGCCAGACTTAAATTAAACTTGTGATAACTACCATTCGCTTTAGGCTGGTGCCCGGTGGGACGCAGGTCATAAGGGTTAGGTTTTTGGCGTTTTTGGAAATTGGCGCAAGTACCGATAAATCCTTTGGGTCAACAACTTTTTTGTACTGGACAACATACTGATAATTTAGTCCGTTGAGGTTTACATCTATTACGTCGCCAATTTCCAAATCCGAAAGTTTAGAAAAAATAGTTTGGTAATTTGAAGTATCCGTAAACTGGGGCAGGACGGAGTGACCTGTGATAAAAACATTGCCGACTTCTCCCGGTAGAGCGGAGCC
>CAYHKI010000011.1:6961-9767 GCA_964357165.1 uncultured Gammaproteobacteria bacterium
ATCTACAGCCGCCTTTGCACTGTTGATTTTGAGCTTTGGAATGGAAACAGAAAATTCTTTTGGCCGGTTTACTTTGGGTTTGTAATTGGTAGTAAAGTATGTGAAGCCGTCCGAATCTTTGGCCACCTGGACATTTTGAAATATAGTAGATTGCGCCGACAAGACTTGACCTTTGGGAATTGGAATATTTTTGATAGCAGAGGAAATAAAAGGAACTGTAAAAATCTGCCAAGCTATGATTGGCCAAGCGGCAAAGGCAATAGAGATAAGACCAACTGTTGATATTGCTGCAGAAAAAATTTTATCGCGTTTTTTGCTGCGGTTTACAATTTCCTCTAGGTTTTGATCATCCTTTATGTAAATTGCCAGAGTCACTTAAGCGCTTCGATTTTGAAATGTATTTTTGATGTATTTTTGGAAAGTTGTGAAAAGAAAAATAAATTCGGCGAAAATTTAACTTCTATGTCGGAAACTTCCGAGATCTCTTTGATTATGGATCTAGCATCTTTGGTGTTTTTGCCGGCGATTTTTGTTTTTAGATCATCCTGAGCAATAATTGGCACCAAATTTGCCCGATACTTACCAGTCAGAACAAGACTGTCTTTATTTTTTTTAACTGTAAGATCCAAAATATCAATATTTTCGGCTTTTGCTTCTAGGTTTGCGCCTTGTGTTTCTTGAGTTTTTTGTGAAAGCAATGTCTTTAATATTTGCTGATCATAAATCAGGGCTTTGGCCTCAATTTCCATATCAAGCTTAACTTGTGATGCTTCCTGGTCAATGTCTTTATCAAACTGTTTTTTGGTTACTTTAATATCGATTGCGTCGTCTTTTAAATCCTGTCCGATAAGTTTCTCCCTTAGGGCAGATTTTGCTTTGTCGGTTAAAGATACCAGTAGTGATTTTTCAATTTTTGCCTGGTCGTCTTTGGAAACCACTGTCTCTTGTTTTTCTTCGCCACCGGTGAGGGCACTACTACTTTTGGCGCTATAAAGGAGTTCGTCGTATTTTTGGAATGTAAAATCTATTCCAGAGTCAAGATTACCTGCTGAACCGAATTCCTGGGCTGTTGCGTTGGTGTTGGCCTCACCAGGAAGTGAAGCACTGCGAGAAGCAATCTCTACCTGGTTATCTAGAAGAAACTTTACGCCGTTCTTGGAAATAATAACTGTACCTTTGTCGAATGTATATTTGGATGTTGTCCAGTTTAAAACTTTAACTTCTCCTTTGGCGTTGGTGCCGGTTTTTTTGGTACCGGTTGCATTGGTTTGTGCAGAATCTACGACCTGGGCAGCCACTTCATCACCGGGAATACGGGAGCGGGTACTATCGATGGATGCGCCACTGGCGGCAATTACCGAAAAATTGTCCTCTATAGGTTTTGAATTTACTTTAATGATAACTTGGGCTGTTGTTATGGTTTGTGAAAGCACGAAAGCCGCGATTGTACCGATAATACCAATTGTAAACAATAGAAATATAATTTTTTTGAAGGAACCTTTTGTAGCAAAGATGCTTGTAAATTTGGAAAGATATGAAAGTGTCATAAAACTTTCCAATAGATTTCTGTGATGCATTTTTTCGGCTGCCTGGATTTTTTGTTGCGGTGACTCATAACTACCGTGTGTAGACGAAATATTTTCTACTTCGACGGCATAGTCTTCGTTTTTGAGATGTTTTGGATGTTTGATGAAGTGTTCGGGTATTGGAGGTGTTTCTGGTGTTTTGAGAATATTGCTTTCGGATTCCTGATTATTAAGAATATCTTTGCCCTCAATAAACCCAAAATCATCCGGATTTTCCTCCTTTTTGGGCTCCTGTTGTTCTTTGGTTTCCGGCTGTAGGTCTTTGTCTTCTTCTTGTGTCTTATCACTAACTGGCAAGGTTAATTCTGCTGATTTTGCACCTTCTTGCTCCTCGGGATCATGACCAAGAATGTCTGCCGCCTGTGAAAAAGCTACGGATTGGGTTATTTCTTCTTCAGTTATAAGCTGGATTTTTGGTTTTTGTTCGAAAATGTCTTCGAAGTTATATTTGGTAAAATCCTCAACTAATTGTGACTGGTTGCCTACTCCAAAAAATATTACATGTGTAGGTAAATTTTTCCCTTCGTCTGTTTTTAATTGCCTTAGAAGCTGAGTAATTTTATCGAGAGTTGCCTCACCTTTATAGATTTTGGAATTATTGACTTTGTTATCGACAAGCAGATGAATTTCGGTAAAATCTTCCTGTGCCCCAATTAAAATAGCACTAGGATTTTGCGCCTCTTTTATTTTTAGAAAGTGATTAACGGAGGAAGAAAGCGGCACAAAGGCTTTTGCGTCAAGCTCCAGTGTGTCGGAAAGTTTTTTAAGAATATTTGAAGTTTCTTTCGTTAATTTACCGTCTTCTAACCAATAGGCGGAAAGACCATAGACCACTTCTACAACATCGGTTTTGGCTCTTTCTGCTGCACTGTCGATTGCTTCAGCTGCTTCGGTAGTTAGACTATCTATACTATGAAACTTTTTCTGGGAATAACCAATAATTTTGATATTGTCCTCTATTAGTTCCCAGACGATGGCGCAAATTTTGTTGGACGTTATGGTAAGCGAGAGGTAATTTTGGGAAAGGTTGTTCTGTTTGTTTAGGATATTTCCAAGCTTATTAAAAAGTACCATTTTGATAAATGAAACAAGCCTTTTTACTTTTATTTGACTTGTTAAGGATTAATTGGCGGGGCAGTTAGTTCATTCCCAGTTGCCGGCACTGAACTTCCTGCAGGTTCTGCGCTTGTAGTAGATTGTGGTAATTGTCCAAATCCTCC
>CAYHKI010000011.1:9867-15012 GCA_964357165.1 uncultured Gammaproteobacteria bacterium
AACTTCCTGCAGGTTCTGCGCTTGTAGTAGATTGTGGTAATTGTCCAAATCCTCCATCGGTTCTTTGTGGCGGGACAGATGGTTCACTCACAACTGTTTGGTCTACACTTGTGGTGGTTTTGGAATTGGTTTTTGGAAGTACGAACATAAACACGACAGCTGCTATTATTCCAAATAATACCAATACGGCAACCATAATCATGATTAATTTCATTTTGGAACCGCCGCCTCCCGAATTTGGCGCAGGTGCGGATTGCTGGGCTTGAGTTGGAGTTGTAAATGGTGCCGGATCCGGTTGACCAGGGGGCATGCTGCCAGCAGGTTGAACTGGAGCCATCGGATCTGATGCTGGTCTATCTTGGGCAAATGACATACCTGGAATCGGTGCTATTGGTTCTGCTGACGGTGCTTGCTGGGTGGCTGTTTGCGTTTGAGGAGTAACTGCTGACGGATCCTGAGCAACTACAAATTGTCCCGGCTGGATAGGGCTTTGGGGAGGCGTATTTTGGTTTGGGTTATTTGGATTGTTTGGGGCAGTTGGATCCATGTTATTTTTCTATTGTAGCATAAATTCTTCTTTTGCCAGAGCCAGCAGATTCTTCTTTGCTAATTTTGAATTTGCCAAGCTCCATAGTTGTTGCTATGTGCGGACCTCCGCAAAATTCCTTTGAATAAGCGGTTTTTATGTCCGTAGAACTTCCTATGTAATATATGTTTACCATATCACCATACTTGTCATCAAATAAACCGATTGCTCCAAGTTCGTCTGCTGCTTTTTTGGGTAGAACTTTTTGAGTAACAATTAAGTTATCCTTGATTTTATTATTGACTAATTTTTCCACTTCTTTTATTTGTTCGTCAGTCATTTTGGAATGGTGAGTAAAATCAAATCTTAGTCTTTCATCGGTAATATTGGAACCAATTTGGTGCGTGTGACCACCCAAAACATCGCGTAGTGCCTGGTGCATTAAGTGTGTTGCTGTATGCAGCTTGGCGGTAATATCACTTTTTGTGGCAAGGCCACCCTTTGCGCTTGTTTGGGCAGAGCGGGATTTATTTTGATGATCAATAAGTAACTTTTCAAAGCCGATAACATCAACCTTTTTGTTTTGCTCCCCTGCCAGTTCAACTGTTAACTCTATTGGAAAGCCAAAATTCTGGTATAGGTCAAAAGCGCTTTTAGCGCTAATGTTGTTTTTAATCTTTTCAAATTCCTTGACTCCGGATGCCAAGGCTTTTTTGAATTTTTGTTCTTCCTCTTTTAATTGCCCAAAAATTAATTCTTGATGTTCAGTAAGGTTTGGGTATATGCCTTCGTAGGTTCGGATGACAGTTTTTGCTGTTTCTTCTAGAAAATTATCTTCGATTTTTAAAAGAGATGCGTGGCGGATTAAACGGCGGATTAGCCGGCGAAGAATATAGCCACGTTCGACGTTTGAGGGAGAGACTCCGTCTGCTATTAAAAAGACCGAAGCCCTGATATGGTCTGCAACAATTCGGGCTGACTTGTTTTGAAAATTATTTGATAAATCTTCAATTTTTTTCATCAATGGCAGGAAAACGTCTGTTTCGTAAATAGATGGTGTGTTTTGCAAAACGGTTAAGATCCGTTCAAGCCCCATACCGGTATCGACATTTTTTTGTTTGAGCTCTGTATATGAACCGTTTGTGGATTCATACTGCATAAAAACATCGTTCCAGATTTCGACAAAGCGTTGGTTGTTGGCGGAAGGATCGATTGGTGTTTTCGATTTTGGATCCATGTCATAAAACATTTCCGTATCCGGCCCTTGTGGACCAGGTTTGTCGCCACCGGTTGGCCACCAATTATCGCTTTTGCCGTATTTGAAAATGTGATTTTCTGGCAGACCAAGTTTTTTCCAGGTGTTGTATGATTCTTCGTCAAACGGTGCGTCCTTGTCCCCTGCAAAAACTGAAACATAAATCCGGTTGGCATCGAGTTTTAATTCTTTGATTAATAATTCATATGACCAACTGATAGCTTCTTCTTTGCCATACCCGCCTAACGACCAGTTGCCAAGCATTTCAAAAAAAGTGTTGTGAGACGAGTCCCCAACCTCGTCGATATCGTCGGTGCGCAAGCATTTTTGGACATTAACCAAACGTTTGCCTTCTGGATGAATTTTTCCCAAAAGATACGGGATCAACGGGTGCATGCCGGCAGTTGTAAATAAAACTCTTTCGGTGCCGGCAAGTTCGACTTCTTCCGATGGGATTAAAGAAGCAGATGGGATTATTTTATGTCCCCGATCTTGGAAAAACTTTAAATATTTCTGGCGAAGTTTAGTTGAGTTCATTCGAGAATAATTATAACAGTAAACATTAGCTGGCTCACCAAAAGAGACGATTTTCTGGATCAGACTATCGAAATAATGATAACGCCTGTAATTGCTATAACCGCTCCCACTATTTGATATGTTTTAATTCTTTCTTTCAGCCAAACAATTGCAAGCAGTAAAGAAATGACTGCGGATGCTGCTGTAATTGGTGTGACAATGGATACAAGGCCGTCTTCCAGGGCTAAATGTAGAAGTATGTAGCCGGAAAAAAGAAAAACTGCTCCGGAAGTTAAATAAGCAAAATTTCGGGAAAGTTTTATTTTAATATTTTTTCTGTCGAAGACTGCGATTATTAGGGCAATGAAAAGCCATCCAACTACAAAGGCAAGACTATACGAGTAAGGACCATAAGCAGAGATCATATCTTTGATAAAAAAGTCCCCAGCGCCAGTTGCAAAAGCTCCAGCCAGTCCCCAAAATAACCATTTTTTTGACCTGATTTTTTTAACTTCTTCCCAATTTTCTAAAGAAAGCGTAATGATTCCTACCAAAATCAGACCAACACCGAGACGTGTTAATAAGGTAGTTGATTCCCCTAAAAATAATCTGGCGAGCAAAAAAGTAAAGATAGGGTAAGTATTTAATACTGTGCCTGTTAAGGAGAGTTTTCCTTTTTCCAGTGCGTAGAATTCGAAAATGAACAAAGCTGCCACTAATGTTGCTATTGGTAATAATGGCCATAATACTAACTTTCCATTATTTATAAGTGCAAAAGGGAAAAGTATCAAGAGAGCGGCGATGGAACCAATCAAAACGAAAGTTGTAGGAGAAAATGAATCATAAGACTTTTTTACAGTTGCAAGAACAAGCCCCCAGCAAACTGCAGTTGCAAGCGAATAAACCAACCACATATTAAAAAATAGTTTAACCGATTATTATCAAAACTTCGAGTGTTGGCTTTTATTTAGCTTTCGGTACTGGAGTGTTTTTTGGCGCAGAAAAAGCGGCGGCCTTTTTAATTTTTGATTAACTTTTTTTGCAAATCTTTATCAAAGGTAAATAGTTTGGCGTCGTTTTCTTCTGAATAGGCAATTAGAAAACAGTCTACAAAAGACAAGTTGTTGTCACCGAATAATGTTAGTGCTCTTTTGAAAGCCGATTGATCTTGTATTTTGATGTTTTTTGTGCCTATTATTGTACTTAGGGCATCGATTATTTTCTCTTTAGGAAATCCATAATACTTATCAAGGGAATAAATTATTTCAAACATGACAATTTGGGGAATTGCCAATTCTAATTTATCTTCTTTTACTTTTATTAAAATCTCGCGAGCGGTGTTAAATTGGTCAAGATTATCTTTTAAGAGGAACCTTAAGATGATATTGGTATCTGCTACCAGTTTGGTCATTTAGTTTTTCCGACAGCTTCCTTCGCCAAATACTCTTCAAAACCTTTGCGAATTTGCTTTGGGGTTGACTTCAAGTCGGCTTTGAAAGATCCGGCAAGTTCTAAAATATCTTTAAGGGGCTCAATGATAACTTTGCCTCCCTGAGAGGACACGACAGCCCGCATGGTTTTATCCAGTCCGAGTTGACGACGAATTTTGGCCGGAATGCTTATTTGGCCTTGTGAAGTAATCGCGACTGTATATGTCATGCATTAAGTATGACTTATTACATTATTTTTGTCAATGTCCATTACTTTTTAGGCTTTGACTTACTCTGCTTACGATTCGTTTGTGTGAGATTTTTTGCGAAGAAGAAGCGGCGGCCGAGTTTATTTTTTGTTGACAAATGCGTAATGTATATGTTAATGTCTACATAATATGTTTAATGCTTTGTCACTACCATTTATCGGCACGCATGAACTTCGCAGAGATTTAACGACGCTTCTGGCAAGTGTAAAAAAGACCAATGAACCTGTGGTTATTACCAGCCAAGGTAAACCAACTGCTATTTTGACTTCTGTTGCAAATTACAACCAATTACAAGATATGATCGACGAACTTCAACTGGCCATTCGTGAACTTGCTGACCATGAATACATTAGAGAGTTGATTGGGGAAAAGAAAAAGATAAAATCCGGACGCGGTATTGCCGCGAAAGATTTATATAAACAGCTGGGGATTTAACTGTGTACGAAATTCTCTTCTCTCTTCGAGCAGTAAAATCTCTTAAGAAAATACCTAAACACTACCAAGTAAAGATAAAGGACAAAATTGAAGAACTTTATATAAGTGCTCGTCTACCGGGGACAATTAAATTAGTCGACTACCCTGTCGCTCAATTTCGTCACCGAGTAAGTAATTATAGAATCTTATTTGATATTGATAAGATTGAAAAGGTTATTGAAATTTTGGATATTCGTAAAAGAGACGAAAAAACCTACAGATAATTAACCTTTTTGTTGCTATTAATCATTAATTTTGATTGAAATTAACTCTCTGAGCTGGAAGTTTTTTTGGAAAAGAAGAAGTGGCGGCCTTTTTTTTGGATTTTTTCTACCTCATGGGGAACCTGTTCTGTGACAACTTCTGCGACTTCGGAAACTGCATCACTGATATTTTCTTTAATATCATCTGAAGTTTCTGTAATTTGTTTTTGAACCTGTTCTTTTTTTTCTTCTACGTCTGTCTTTGCCTTTTCAAACTCATCTCCAATACTGCCGACAATTTTTGTACCTTCTTTAAAAAGCTCATCTTTGATTTTTCTACCGCTTTCTGTTGTAAACAAATAAGTGACGGCGGCACCTAAAACAATACCGCTTAAAAATGTTGAGAAGCTGCTATTGGGGTTATTTTTCTCCTCGCTCATGTTTGATCTCCCCTGCTATTTTTTTAAGAAAA
>CAYHKI010000012.1:0-14808 GCA_964357165.1 uncultured Gammaproteobacteria bacterium
CCACAGGGTAATACATTGTTTGCAGAATAAATAAATTATACGTGAATAAAAGAGGAAGAATTACAGTTCGATTGATATAATCAAATCATGGAAGACAAAGATAAACAGGAAGCAACAAAGCCTCAGAAAAAGAGCTTAACAGAGATTTTCAATAAGCCCCCAGTAGAACCTCGCATCATAGAACCAGACCCAAATTATGATTCATCCGTCGTTCCAAGTACATCGCCAGAGGTGGAAACACAAGAAGAGCTGTTTAGAGCAGCTGCCGTTAGATGTGCAAAAATGGAGGAACAACTTGCAAGCTTGGTCCAAAAAGTGGCTTCTAATAAGCCAGGTTCTATCAGTCAGCCTCTTAAAGGTGTTTTAATTGAAAGTTATGGCAACCATCTAAGCGTGTCCAGTAATATTGAGGACATAAAAATACAAGAAAGCGATACTGTTGGTATTAAATTTAATGATGGTATTGCCAATCACGCGAAACGGTTGGGAATTAATACAAATCGTGAGTTATTACTTTGGCTTCATACAGACGAAGCCAGTCGTAAACTTTATGAAGATCTTTCAAAAACTGACCCAATTATTGCAAATAACGCTTATACTCTTTATTACTTTACTGAAGATGGCGAATATAAAAAAAGTTCAAGTATACCGTCAAGGATGAAAAAGATGATGGACAAGTCTAGAAGGCCTCTTTTTTCGAAAATACCCGAAGAAGGCGATTCAAAAGCCATGGAGGTTTATGAGTCTGAAATGACTGCTGGGGATTTTGAAATTGCTGGGCAGGCTCTACAGATGTTAATAAATAGACTAACACCTCTTGTTGAAAATAAAGAATAAGATTTTTCAACAATGTAAATCCACAGCCCATTTTTTAAATTCATGAAATCTGAGCCTGAATCATTTACCGCCTCACAACCTAGGGTGGGATATTGTTTGCAAAAGAATTATCTGTTTCTTGTTTGTCCGTATAAGGTTTCGACCTTTTCTTCCAGATCTTTTTCCCAGCTTTTTTCGGAAACATCAAAAATGGTTATGTCTTTGAACTGGGTGAAATAGGTTTTTTGGCGCCTGATAAGGCTATGTATGTCCCCTTTTAATCTTTCGATGGCTGTATTTTTATCTATCTTATTTAATAAATAGCGGGTGATCCAGCGATATTCTAAACCAAGGGAATCAAGCCATGCTGATGGTATTTTTTGAGACAATAACGCATCAACCTCTTCTACAAGCCCTTTTTTCAGCCTCAGATCAAGCCAGTCATCAGCTTTTTTAAATAAATAATTATTTGGCGCAGTAAGACCAATTATAAAGAGGTTTGTCCTTCCTTTGTCAGGATAAATAGTTGACCCTTCCTTTGTCAGGGTAAATAGTTGGTGGTTGGTGGTTAGATTTTTTTGGATTGATTGATAACTCGTAACTTCGATAGCTCTAATTAATCTTCTTGGATTTTTTTTATCGGAATCATTTAGGGATAATGCTTTCTTTTTGTTTATTCTTAACAACTGTTCGTAAAGTTCTTTAGCGGATTTTTTTTCTAATTCTTTACGGAGTTTTGGATTTTGTTTGATGCCGAATGTTGAAAAATTAGAAAGCAGTGTTTTTATGTAAAAACCACTTCCTCCTGTAACTATTGGAAGAATGTTTTGTGTTTGTAATTTATTGATAATCGGACTGGCAAAGTTTTTAAAGTCTGCAGAGGAAAAGCGAGACGGTGGACTAATTATGTCAAAGCCATATATTTTTACACCGTCAACAATCCAATAATTGTCATGTTTTTCGATTTTTGAATCAAAACTAACTTTGCCGGTGCCAATATCAAGATTTTTATAAACTTGCCTGGAATCGGCTGATATTATTTCTCCAGTAAACTTTTTGGCAAGAGTAATGGCAAGACTTGTTTTACCGGTAACTGTTGGACCGTAAATAATTAAGACTCTTCTGAAACCAGTCATAGGTAAAGTATACTAGAATTGCATGAAATATATTAACAATTATAAGGCTGAGATTATAATATTTATAATTACTTTTTCGATTTATTTTATTTTTTCTAACCAAAAGCCCGCAATTTATAACCATCATGTCTATATTGCAGATGCATTTTTGCATGGTACATTTGAAATAAAAAATCCACCCTCTTGGCACAATGATGTTGCAATTATTGATGGAAAAGCTTTCGGTATTTATGGACCAACTGGGGCACTTCTCCTTTTACCCTTTGTTGCATTATATGGACTTAATGCACCAGAAAGTTTATTAAATTTGGTTCTTGCGAGCTTTGGGGTTGTTTTATTTTGGAATATTCTTAGGAAATGTGAATTTAGCGCAAAGTTTAGCCGATGGATGACTGTGTTTTTTGCATTTGGTACTTTGCAATTTTTTTCTGCTGTCCATGATCAGACTTGGTGGTATGCGTATATAGTTTCATCTTTTTTCATTCTACTATCTCTAAACGAATTTATTGGCAGAAAAAGACTCTTATTCGTGGGTTTATTTATTGGATTTGCTTACGGATCAAGAGTTGAGTCAGTTTTTGCATTTATTTTTGTACTTACCTGTTTAAATTTTCCAAGGATTTCTTTTAAAAGTCTGATTCTTTTGTTGATAGGATTTATTATTCCCTTTAGTCTTATTTCTTTTTACAATTTCGCAAGGTTTGAGGATATCTTTGAGAATGGTTATGCTAATTTTGTAAAACGTGATCCAAGTTCTGTCTTACCTTATGGACTATTTTCTATTAATTATTTTCCAAATAATTTTAGTGTATATTTCTTGAAAGGTCCTGAAACAATATCAGTTTTTCCATATTTTAGACCTCCATGGATTGGTATGAGTATTATTTTTGTAACTCCAGCATTTTTGTACATTATCATTACTTTAAGAAAACAGGTGTTTAACTTAAAAGTAGTAGGTGCGTGGGCTTCAGTTATTTTGATGGCAATACCTTCTTTAACCTATTTTTATCCAGGGTGGACAGAATTTGGCTGGAAACATTCTGTTGTTTTTACTCCGTTTTTGGTTTATCTTACTGCATTGGGTATGCGCGGAAAGCTAAATTTCTTAAAAAAGTTTTTAATTTTAGTAAGCATATTTATTCAACTTTGGGGAGTTCTATGGTGGAAACTTGCTGGTTGGTTTTATTAAGTTTTATATAGGTTTGCAAAATGAATATTAATTATAAAATAAATTATTTACTTTTTTTGTTTTTGGGAATTGGTTTAGTTTTTCGTCTTTTACTAACCTCTTTTGGCACTTTTCAAATCGATTTTGGTGACTGGGTTGCTTGGAGTAATAGGCTTGTGACATACCCCTTTTCCCAATTTTATGATGCATGGTCAGACTATCTTCCAGGATATTTGTACGTCTTATGGCTGTTGGGAATCTTAAGGAATCTTTTTACATCAGTTTCTGTAAATTTTCCATTGGAAATTCTATATAAATTTCCAGCAATAGTTGCTGATTTATTATTAGCACTTATTGCATTTAATATTAGCAGAAGATTCTTAAGCGAAAAAAAGGCTTATGTAGTTTTTTTAATATTTTTATCTAACCCAGCAATATTTGCCAATTCTACCTTGTGGGGCCAAATCGATTCTCTAAACACTTTATTCTACGTTGTTACTTTTATTTTATTTATCAGAAAGAGAGTGTTATTATCTTCAATTTTTATGGCTATATCTTTGCTTCTTAAACCTCAAGGTGTCTTCTTGCTGCCTCTAGCTTTTGTTTTGGTTGTAAAAGATAAATGGCAAATATCAAATTTATTGAAAGGATCTGCTTCTTTTCTTTTAATATTTTTTGGTGCGTTTGTTCCATTTACAAATAATCTTAATATTATTAAGTTTGTTTTTGAAAGGTTTTCTCAAGGCCTCAATCAATATCAATACACAAGCGTTAACGCTTTTAATTTCTGGGCAATAAATAATGGATGGTGGAAACCCGATTCTCAATTATGGTTCGGCTTGTCCCTGCAGCATTGGGGTATGTTTATGTTTATAATTGTTTATGTGCTAATTCTTTGGAACTTTTGGAAGAATTATGGTGATAAAGAAGAAAAGAAAATTTTTATTACTCAATTTTCGCTTGCGTTAATATATTTTTGCTGTTTTATTATCTTAACTAGGGTCCATGAGAGGCTACTTTTAACTCCTTTAATATTTTTGATGTTTGCGTCTGCTTTTTTGAAAAAGCTTTGGTGGTTTGCTGCAATTATTTCTGGAACTTATGTACTTAATCTATACTTTAGTTATATGTGGGTTACATATAATTTTCGACATGTTTTTGGTGAAACGATAATTAATTTACTCTCTTTAGTTAATATTTTAGTATTTATTTGTTTACTTATTTTATATCTGCGAGAAAGGTTTATATTAAATGAAGACTAAGATAATTAGACACCTACCGATTGTTGGAATATTACTGCTAGCATTTTTTTCTAGGTTTTGGCGCCTGGGTACTCCAGATACTTACTATTTTGATGAGGTTTATCACGCATTTACCGCAAAAGAAATGCTTCTTGGAAATCCTGCAGCTTGGGAATTCTGGAACACTCCCCCTGTAGGTTTTGCTTATGAATGGACACACCCTCCTCTTGCAAAGCTCTTTATGGCCTTGGGCATGATTATATTTGGAATTGGTCCGTTTGGTTGGAGATTTTTTGGTGCTGCGGCAGGTGTAGGAGTTATATTACTGGTCTATTTACTTTCCCTGGAACTTTTCAAGGATAAATTTATTGCAACAATTGCCGCTTTTTTGTTGGTTTTTGAGACCTTAATTTTTGTTGAAGCAAGAATCGGTATGAATGATTCTTACTTTCTTTTACTTATACTTTTGTCATTACTGTTTTTAATTAAAAAAAGATATTTTATTACAGGGCTTTTTTGGGGTTTTGCTTTGGCCACTAAATGGACTGCGCTTTATGGTATTTTTATTTTTTCATTATTTTTTGCTCGAGAATATTTACTTATAAATGCTCTGAGATATAAATCTATTATAAAATTTATTTTTTTTATTATTCCGGTTTTTTTTATAATAATCCCAGTTATTATTTACGTATCATCGTATGCACCATTTTTCTTTTTGTCTGACCCAAGTATACCTTCCCAAATTGATCCGAGAAACAGCGTAATAAAGATGGGGAGATCAATTTGTTTACCAATTCTCCCAGCAGAATATTGCGACAAGTTGGCTATTGTGTGGAATGTGCAACAACAAATGTTTTGGTATCACACCAATCTCAAGGCCACCCATTCATATCAATCTCTTTGGTATACATGGCCGTTTGATATACGACCCGTATATTATTATGTAGGAAATTTCGGTAATAATATTGCCCAAATTTATGCGATGGGTAATCCGATAATTTTATGGGCAGGAATCCCAGCTATTATTTTTGCCATTTATCGATTAATTAAAAAACCTAAATTTAATCTTGGTTTGATTCTTACTTGTTATTTAGCTTTTTGGCTGCCTTGGTCACTTTCTCCAAGAATTATGTTTATATATCACTATTTACCCTCGATACCATTTTTGACAGTATTAATTGCATTTGCTCTCAGGGAATTTTGGGGGAGTAAGATTGGGAGAATCTTAGTTTTATCTTATTTATTTATTGTTGTTTTTGCTTTTATTTATTTTTATCCTCATGTAGCAGCTTGGCCTGTTCCAACAATTTTTAACGACTCGTATTTTTGGTTTTCAAGTTGGCGTTAAAAATGTTTTTAGAGTTTTTTGGTGATATACTTTAGGGCAATGTTGAATAAAACTAATGATTCTAAATATAAACTAATTTCTGTAGTTGTCCCAGTTTTGAACGAGAGCGGAAACCTTCCTATTTTATATGAAAGAATCATAAAAAGTTTGAGGCATTTTAAATATGAACTTATTTTTATCAATGACGGATCCAATGATGACACAATTGAAACAATAAAATCTCTTGCAGGCAAAGATAGCTCTGTAAAGCTTATTAATCTTTCAAGAAACTTCGGACACCAATTGGCTGTTTCTTGTGGTTTGGATTATGCAGATGGTGACGCCGTTGTTATTATGGATGCCGACCTACAAGACCCTCCGGAGTTGATTGTTAAAATGATTAAAAAATGGAAAGAAGGTTATGACGTAGTTTATGCTGTAAGAAAAGAGCGAAAGGGAGAAACGTTTTTAAAAAAAGTAACGGCAAAAATTTTTTACAGAGCTTTAAATTTGTTTTCCGGAACAACAATACCTGTTGATACCGGTGATTTTAGATTAGTTTCAAGAAGGGTCGTATTAAATTTAAGAAAAACAAGGGAATATAGAAGATTTTTAAGAGGAATCATAAGTTGGATTGGGTTTTCTCAAATTGGGATTGAATTTGAGAGGGACAAAAGATTTGCAGGCAAATCCCACTATTCAATAATCGCAATGATAAAGCTTGCATTTGACGCAATACTTTCCTTTTCTATTTTTCCATTAAGACTAGCTTCTGTTCTCGGAGTTTTAACAGTTATTTTTTCTATATTTTTTGCTATTTTTGCCTATTACAAAAACTCGGTAGGTGAAACTATCAGAGGATGGTCATCAACTGTGTTTTTAATATTGTTTCTTGGAAGCATTCAACTAATCGCAATTGGAATTATAGGTGAATATTTGGGTAGGATTTATGAGGAGGTCAAAAAAAGACCCCTTTATATTATAGATTCGACTCTTGGTTTTGAAAATTTTAAGGAGATAGAAAATAGAGCGAATGTTGGGAATTAGAATATTTATTATATTAATGGACTACGCTTCTGTTTATACCTTTATGGTTGATTAGATCGTCCAGAATTTTCCATCTTCTTTCCTTTTCTTTATGAGATATATCGTCCGGCATGGCTTTTGATGCGGCTGTATTGGGTCTGTTGGAATACTTAGAAACATAGGCGTAAGAGAAATCGACTTTTCTTGCAAGTTTTATGGTGTTTTCAAATTGTTCTTCTGTTTCTCCCGGAAAGCCAACAATGATATCTGTTGATATTTCGGCTCCTTTTATTTTAGATTTGATATTTTTTGCAAGTTTTATAAAGTCTTTTTGAGTATACCAACGATTCATGCGTTTAAGAACCTGGTTGTCTCCAGACTGAACCGCTAAATGAATATTTCTGTCTATTTTTGGGGACTTGGCAATAACTTCTATTAGTTTATCCGAAAAATCCCATGGATTTGAAGAGATAAATTTTATTGTTTTAATTCCTTTTATATAACTCACTTCCTCCAGAAGATATGGAAACAATGTTGGTATACGATATTTACCAAGATGTTTTACGATAATTGGTTTTACAATACGACCACTTGGCAGGGTATAGCCCTGCCTGCTCGCCTCGCTTCGCTGGCGAAGCTGGCCGGCAGGCAGGCTTTTATTATTTTTAACCAAGTCTGCTCCGTAGGAGTTAACATTTTGGCCAAGAAGTGTAATCTCCTCACAACCTTTTGTCGCAAGTTCTTTAACCTCTAAAATTATATCTTCAAACGGCCGGGAAATCTCCCGACCTCTTGTAAATGGGACGACGCAAAAAGTGCAAAAGTTATTGCAACCATTTGATATCGGAACCCAAGCATGTTTGACATCTGACCTGAGTGCCGGATAATCAAACCCAACTTCTTCAAGCGGAAGAAATTCGTCTACCTCTGGCATTCTTTTTTTGAGAGCCTTGATATATTTCCCACTTTCGTCTCGGGTTACCATACCAACCATACAACCAGTAATAACGATCTTCGGCCGTAAAGTTTTGTCTTTTGTGAGATTTTTTACAAGACCGGTAACTCGATCCTCGGCGCTTTGCCTGATCATACAAGTATTTATGATTACTTCGCTTGCTGAATTGAGAGTTTTTGACTCTTTAAAGCCTCGGGAAACATAATAACTAGCAATTCTTTGGCTGTCTGCCTTATTTTGTTGACAACCAAATGTTTTAATAAAAAATGAACCTTTCATAGACATTTGATTTTAGCAAAAGTACAGTTAAATTGCATAAAATAGGTTTGACTTTTAGTAATTTTGAGTTTATAGTTCGCAGTGAAAGTGATTTAGAGTATGCCTGAAAAAGACAATAAAGAATTATTTGGTGAAATCTCCCAGGTTCATAGTTCGGGTGCATTCATAGAAAGCCAATTAAAAGCACTAAAATCTGATAACAACGGTTTAAACAACCAGATTATCGAAGTTTCTGGTGATGATTTGCTTAACCCTTTGGTAGTTGGTGCTTCGGAAACAAATATGGAAAAGAATGATTCAAGCGGAGAAAAAATGGTTGTGTTGTCAAAAATAACATACAATCATTCTGTTTTTGGTGCAAGATTACAAGAACTAAGAAAGATTAAGAAACAAAATAAAAAAGCAGCCTAAATTATTTTATCTGGCGTTTTAAGGTTTTACCGGCAGTAAAGCCTGGAAGTTTGTGACCGGAAATTTTTATGGAATTACCGGTTTGTGGATTTCGGCCTGTGCGGGTGGCTCTGGTTCTGACTTTGAAAGTTCCAAATCCGGTAATAACTACTTTATCCCCTTTTATCATTGCTTCTTTAATGTTTCCGAATACAGCATTAACAGCATTTTCGGCGGTTTTCTTGGTTAAACCAACTTTTTTAGCAACTCTTTCAACTAATTCTTTTTTTGTCATATTTTAATTTGAGCTAAGTAATTATAATTAAAGACCTGTCAGACGTCAAATCTTTTATTTGGCAATATCAGTAGCTCTTGTTTCGCGAATAACAGTTATGGCAATCTGGCCCGGGTAGGTGAGTTCGTCTTCTAGTTTGAGGCGTATATCATGTGCCAGCTTGACGATTCCGTCGTCATCTACCGCCTGTGGCTGTACAATAACTCTTACTTCGCGTCCAGCTTGGATTGCATATGCTTTCTCTACACCTTCAAAAGTTAGAGCAACTTTTTCGATATCTGTGAGTCTTTTAATGTAATCTTCGACCGCTTCATGTCTTGCACCTGGTCTTGCTCCGGAAACTGAATCGGCAACATGGACAATTATCGACTCGATTGATGAAAAGGGCTCATCTTCATGATGCTGGGCAATGCAATTTACGATTTCCTTGGGAAAATTCCATTTTTTAGCCAACTGCACTCCAAGCTGAACATGTGTGCCCTCCTTGTCCATTTCTGTTTTACCGATATCATGAAAAAGTCCTCCTGTTGCGCAAGTAATAGTGTCGGCACCGACTTCTTCAGCAATTCTTTTTGCGATTTTACCGGTTTCCAAAGATGCTATAAGTTGATTTTGGCCATATGAATATCTAAATTTTAATCTTCCTAAGGTATCGAGTGCTTCTTGAGGCAGATTAAAAAGTCCCAACTCGTTGGCAGCTTTTCTGCCCGCATCTGACATATCTGCTCCAACCTGTTTTTTTGCCTCATCCACTAATTGTTCTATCCTGGTTGGCTGAATTCTAGCATCTTTTACTAACCATTCAAGGGCAGTTCTGGCAATCTCACGCCTTATAGGGTCAAATGATGATAATCTAACCTCACCTTCTACATCACTGTCGAGTTCAACATCAACACCCGTTGCCAGTTCGAATGCGCGAATATTGCGACCTTCTTTTCCTATGATCCTGCCTTTTATTTCGTCTGACTCAAGTTTGATTGTTGTGACAGTGTATTCCGCCACCCAATCGGTTGCACCGGCGATCATGGCATTAACAATAATGTCCTTACTTAAAGTAGCCGCTTCCGCTTTTATTTTTTCTTCCGCCTCTTTTATTCTTTTGGCTATTTCACTTTTAAGTTCTTCTTCGAGATTAGAGAGAATTAATTTCTTGGCTTCTTCGCGGGTAAGAGAAGCAACTTTGGAAAGTTTGTCTATAAGTTCATTTCTGTTTTTAGAAAGTTCCTGATCTTTTTTTTCGTAAGCGGTTTTTTCTTTTTCTGCTTGTTCTTGTAATTTTTGGGCTTGTGAAATTTTTGCATCCAATGATTCCTCTTTTTGGGCAATTCGTTTTTCAATATCTATTGATTCCAAACGAATTTTCCTTGCTTCCTCGTCTGCCGTTTTTTTTATTCTAAAAGCTTCATCCCTGGCGTCTTGGATAATTTCGCGAACATCTCTGCCTGCGGATTGATGCATATCCTGTTTTGGAATACCAACAGAAACGACAACTTTAGCGCTGCCTGCACGTTTTGCATTATCATCATTATAATAACTCATATTTTGTGTTTTTTGGAAGCCAAAAATACCGTTTTTACACGGATTTTTCACTGCGAAGCAAATTTTGTATTATTTGTCGAGTCATAAAACTTATAACTTACTTCTAAGTTGACTTCTTCAGCTTGTAATTTTATCTCTTTTTGCTAAGTTTTGCAAATATATCCTCAATAACGTCCTGCTGAAAACCGCGACTGGCTAGATAGTTGTAAATTTTTCTTTTTTGTTCAAATAAAGGTAGATTATGCCAAGTATTTAACTTTTTTTCTATTGCTTTTTCGGCTAACTTTAACTGATTAGGCGCTTTTTTAAGGACATTTTCTATAATTTGTTTGGAAATACCTTTTTTTATCAGTTCTATTTTTATGAAGTTTTTGCCCTTAGGCCTTGAGCTGGATCTTGATTTCAGCCACCACCTGGCAAATTCTACATCATCGATATAATTGTATTTTTTCAACTTTGAAAATATTTTTTCTATCAATGAAGAATTCTGAGCTTGGGAAAAACTTATGCTGCTGTCTGCTGCTATTTTTTTTGCAAGATAATCCCGTATTTCTTTTTCACTTCTTGGACGAAATGATAAGAAATTGATTACCTTGTCTTGATATTTTTGTTGACTTTCTTCGTTTGTTGATTTAGTGACATCGTCATTTGAGAGCTCGATACCTATTTTAAATTTATTTTTGAGAATATTTTCTAAACTTACGGAAAATGCATATTTGCCGTCTAAAAACAGATTGACTCTATTTTTGTTCTTTTTTTGAGGGCTGATATCTGTGATTTGAGGCACAACTTAACTTAAGCTTGGGCAATTTCTTCTAAAACCTCGCCGTCATCTTCCTCGTGGTTGACTGTTAAGTCGGTTTTTGTTGGCATGCCTTTTTTGACTTTAGACCAAATTTCTTTTTCGACTTGTGAATAATCTTTTTTATGTTCGGCAAAATATACTTTGGCACTTTCCCTGCCTTGACCAATTAATTTTGTACCCCACCTATAAAAAGCACCGCTTTTGGAAACAATACCCATTTCGACTGCAATATCCAATAAGCCCCCTTCTTTAGAAATTCCTTCTTCACCGGTAATATCGAATTCGGCAATCCTAAAAGGTGGAGCAACCTTGTTTTTGACCACTTTAACACGATGGCGGGATCCGATGATTTTGTCTCCGTCTTTGATGTTTTCAATTTTCCTGATATCAATTCTGATTGAACAATAAAACTTTAAAGCCCGTCCGCCGGGTGTAGTTTCTGGATTACCGAACATCACGCCGATTTTTTCGCGAAGCTGGTTTGTAAAAATGACAACTGTTTTTGATTTGGAAATTACGCCGGTTAATTTGCGAAGAGCTTGAGACATCAATCGCGCTTGAACTCCCATCATCGAATCGCCCATTTCTCCCTCAATCTCAGCTCGAGGAACAAGGGCTGCGACAGAATCGATAACAATAACGTCGACGGCGCCGGATCGGATTAGTGTTTCTGTTATTTCCAGAGCTTGTTCACCGGTATCGGGCTGGGAAATTAATAGTTCATCTAAGTTAACTCCAACTTTTTGCGCCCAAACCGGATCGAGTGCATGCTCAGCATCGATAAGAGCCGCGTTACCTCCGACTTTTTGCGCCTGGGCAATTGTGGAAAGTGTTAATGTTGTTTTACCGGAGGCTTCTGGACCATAAATTTCGATAATCCTGCCGCGCGGAAGGCCGCCGACACCTAGTGCCAAGTCTACGGGGATAATTCCAGTTGGGATAACATCGACTTCGAATTTACTGACAGACTCTCCCATTTTCATTATCGAACCCTTACCATAGGCTTTTTCTATTTGGGAAATGGCAGTTAATATTGCTTGCTTTTTAGCGTCAATTGTCATGGAGAAATCAAGGGCAGAATTAGATTAGTTTTACTATAGATTTTGTAAAAACACAAGAGGTGATAAATATTGCGACGACGGGGCGTAGTATAGTGGCAACACACCGCGCTGGGCGCCGCCCAGAGGGCTCTGCCCGGCGGGGGTGCAAGTAGATATGAACTGTGTTTATATATTGAAGAGTTTAAAGGACAACAAACAGTATATCGGTTCTACTAATAACATAGATAAAAGATTTTTTGCTCATAACAAAGGTTGGGTAACGTCAACAAAAAATAGAAGGCCCTTTGTCTTAATTGGATATCAAGTTTGCAATAGTATTGAAGAAGCTGCATTCTTGGAGAAGAAGTACAAAAGAAGTCATGGTGCTTTTGAAAGGGCTATTAAAAACGGACAATTTATTCTAAAATCGGCGGGTGCTGCCGGCGGGGAGTAGTATAGTGGCAACACACTGCGCTGGGGGTGCAGTATCGGAGGTTCGATTCCTCTCTCCCCGACATTTGAAAAACTCGAACATCTGTTTCGGATTTTTCAAATATTGAGAAAGAGGACGAGAAGTTTACCCTGAGGAGTGAAACGACGAATGGGATTCCTCTCGCCCCGACAATGGAGTTTTAGTCTATTTCTTGGTTCTTTGTTCAACTATCCAATACACTACAAAACCCAATATTAGACTTAAACCAAATTTCCAATACTTCCCTCGAGTGGCTTCTTCAATCCCAGATAAAATGGCAAACCATACTCCGTAAGCCGCTAAAATTAACCAAAAATGTTTGAATTTCATTTACTAAATTATAGTTTATTCTGAAAATAGCTGCCTTTTTAGCATTGTGATGTTAAAATTTGAATATGGAAAGTTATAAGGGTGACATTATTGAAGAATCCCTTGAAAACAAGGAGGTTCTAAAAAAAGTAAAAATTCTTTCAACGAGAGTCGAAGAAGTTACCGAGAAGCACAAAACACCTTGGTTGAAGCAGTGGACTTTGCATCTTGTTGAAGTTTCTGATGACCAGGCAGAAGAAGTTGCAAAAGAAATTAGCAAATCTCTTGATACTAAACACCAAGGTTCTTGGTATGCTGATTTTAAAAGCGACACTTATCACTACATTATCTTCCCAAACAAAATTTTCTTTATTGATAGAAGCAGTAAAAAGCAGTATGACGAAGCTAGTAGATATGGTATTTCTTTAGGAATACCGGAATATCAAGTAAGCTTTATACCTAATGTTAAAGGGTGAGATAGATAAAAAGACCCGTTTAAATTTTCTTAAGTTGATAAACCCAACCTGGCTGCCATTTCCATGGGGCAGTAACTGCTTGCTTTATTGTTTTACCTTTTATCCAGTGTTCTAAACCGTATTGAGTAGCACGATGGCCAATAATCATAACCTTCTTTCCGTCATAATTTTTTATTAAGTCATTGAGAAAACTTTTCATTCTTTTCGAAGTTTGCCCGTAGCTTTCACCTTTTGGAAAAGGTTTTATAATATGCAAGGCTTTTTCTTCTTCTATTTCTTTTGAACTGCCACCAGTCCTCTTGCCATAATCACATTCTCTGAGTCTTGGATCTTTAATTATTTTAAACCCTCTATTGGCAAAGGGGATTTTTGCAGTTTTATAGGAACGTTGTAAATCTGAGCAAAAGATGGCATCAAAGGTTTCACTTGCATAACGTTTACCTAGTTCTTTAGCTTGTTTTTTGCCTAGTCTGGAAAGTTTTACATCGAAATTACCAGAAGCATTGCCAGTTTCGTTATCCAGTGATGTCCCATGTGCTTCAAAAACAATTTTTACCATAGCTGCCGTTTATCGCTTTCATTTATCCTTTCAAAGTAAATTGGGCCTTTATCTCTGTGCAGGTTCCGTTTGGGCCATCTTTGCAAATTGCAACATTGTTCAGGTAGTAATTTTCCTTCTGAAAATCTTTAACAAGTGCCAAGGCTTTTAGGGCATCGTTTTCTGAAATGACTCTAGTTAGAGTTATGTGTGGTTCTTGTAAAATTATATCTTCTGTATTATATTTGTCCAAAGATTGTATTACTTTTTCTCGAAATTTTTTAATTAAACTGTCCTCTTGAAAATACAAAACAATAAAAGTTTTTTTACCAATGTTTACTTCGTTTGTTTTAATTTTAATTTGTCTAAAATCAGAATAGTTTTTTACCAGTTTTATGATTTCTTTAAGAAAGCTGTCCTCAACCTCCAGGGAGGTAATAGTTACGTGAGGGATATGACTTTCATCAAGTTTGAAGTGTGTTAGCACCTTACTAGCTATTAAGACGGAAGCTTTCTTGGTTTCTTCTGTGAGTTTTTTATCTGGAAGTAATACTATCCTTACTTTCATAGCTGCCATTTTAGCACTTGGGTGTTAAAATCCAATACATATGAAATTAATCACTCTAAATCTTTGGGGTGGAAGGATTTTTGAGCCTCTAATGGTTTTTCTTAAAAAGAATTCCGAAGAAACTGATGTATTTTGCTTTCAAGAAATTTTTAATAATCCTCCAAATGTAAAAAGTACTATCCAACCAGACGCTAAGCAGAATATTTACACCAATATTGAAAAGGTGTTGGAAGACTACACTGGCAACACTGCTCCACAACAAGATAATGAAGAAAGTTTGGCAATTTTTATCAAAAACAATTTAGAAATTAAAGAGTCAGGAGAAACTTTTGTATATCGATGGAAGAATGCGATGGAAAATAATGATGCAAGTACTTACGGTGTTAACGTTCAATATGCAACTTTAAGACACGAAAATAAAATTTACA
>CAYHKI010000013.1:0-5937 GCA_964357165.1 uncultured Gammaproteobacteria bacterium
TATATATCTAAATTTGCAAGCGATACTTTAGCAGCCTTAGAAAGCGAAGCAATAACCACTTGAACTCTAGAAAAATCCAAACCAGAAACTCTGCGAGTGGGAACTGGGAAAATTGTCGGCGTAACCAGCGCTTGAATTTCGGCCAATATCGGCCTGCCACCGGCCAAAGTTGAGGTCACTACACTACCGGAACGAGAACCTATTGTGTGCTCCAAGAAAACTCCAGACGGATTATCCACCTCAACCATGCCCGTATCTCGCATCTCAAAAACGCCAACCTCAAACGTCGAACCAAATCTATTCTTACTAGACCTTAAAAGCCGAAATGTATACATATCGTCTCCTTCCAAATTCAAAACGGCATCGACTAAATGCTCCAGCACTTTTGGACCGGCAATCGTTCCTTCCTTGGTTACATGACCGACTAAAAAAATTGGTATATTAGAAGATTTTGCGAACTTTTGTAATATTTGCGAACACTCCCTAAGTTGGCCTACGCTACCGGCCGAACCGGCAAGATTCTCTGAAGACAAAGTTTGAATGGAATCTATAATAATAAGGCTGGGAGAAATTTTTTCGGCTGCGGCAATCACAACATCGACATCTGTTTCCGGCAGTATATAAAGATTTTCCGGTATCTTACCTATTCTGTCCGCCCTAAGCTTTACCTGCTGAGCCGATTCTTCACCCGAAACGTAAAGCACAGAATTTCCCAAATGGGTGGCAGTAGTGGAAAGGTTCCCGACAGCGCGCAGATCAACACTTTCCGTCTGATCACCTTTCGTTTTCTTTACTGATCGAGCACTGGCGGGTTCACCCTGAACGGTCTCACCGTGAACGGGAAGGAAACTACTGACAGAACCCATACTGCCTGCTATCTTCATCGCCGCCTGAAGCAGCAATGTACTTTTTCCAATTCCCGGATCACCGGATATCAAAACAATCGACCCGGGAACAATTCCACCACCTAAAACCCTGTCAAATTCCGCAAAACCTGTCGCCAGTCTTCCAACCTTAAAAGATTTAACATCCGAAAGCTTTATTAATTTTTCCTCTAACCTAAAATTGGTTTTGATTTGAGATTTCTCTTCCGCATGAGAGCTGATCGACTCAACTAAACTGTTCCACTCACCACATTCCGGACATTTACCCATAAATGACATTGAGTGGTAATTGCATTGTTGACAAACAAACTCTGATTTATTTTTCATAACTGTTTACCCTGAGAAAATTCGAAGGGCTGACAAACATATTCGGACAATGTTTTCATACGAAAACATTATAAACATTTATGCTAAGAAACAAAGTTACGAAGAAACTTTTTTAATATCTAATTGATCTAATTACATAATTAATCTAAATAATAACCAATTAATAAATTTCTAAATTGGGATTTTTTTAGAAATTAGACCTGCCTGCCGGCAGGCAGGAATTAGAAATTAGAAATTTTGCTTTATCTATAAAGAATCGGCTTAACTTTGGCAATCGGTACCAATGCAATTCTTCTAGATTTATTATCAATACTGTCAACAGTACAGCTTACTGTTTGACCAACCTCAAAACTAATGTCCGGTGGAATTTTTGAAATATGTATAAGGCCATCCAAATTATCCTCAAGTGTTACAAAAACACCATAAGGAGTTACTTTGGCAACAGAACCGGAAACTTCTTGGTCCTTAGTATATTTTTTGGAAATTTGGGAAAATGGATCTTCCTGAAGCTGTTTAAGAGAAAGATTAAGCCTACCGCTTGTTTCATCCTTGGCAATTACCGCAACCTCAACCTCATCCCCCACGTTAAACATTTTAATTGGGTCATCAATTTTATCCCAGGAAATTTCCGAAACATGAACTAGCCCCTCCAACTTAGAAGTGGCAGAGATTACAAAGGAGCCAGACGAGACAGAGTTTTGTTCAAGCTTTGGCTCCTTTGGCTCTCTGTCTCTTTGACTCTTTTCAAGATCTATTTCTACAAATATTCCAAATGGTAAAACCGCCGAAATCAATCCTTTTACCGTCTCACCTATTTTTACCTTAGAAAGCAGCTTTAATACTTCCGTCAGGTCTTTCTTGTCCGGAGATTTTTGAGACAAAATCAATCTATTTGTGGTTCTATCAACCTCAATTACTCTTGCCGTAAGGTTCTTACCAATCAAGTCGGCAAGTTTGGATGGCGCTGATAAAAGCTGTGAAGCAGGTAAAAAACCGCGGATTCCCAAATAATCACAAATCACTCCCCCACGATTAACTTCCAAGGCAACAACGTCTATATCTTCATCGTTATCCTTTTTTTCCTCAAGATCGGTCCAACGCCTTTCGCCAGAAAGTTTTCTAAGTGATAAAACAACCTGTCCTGCGTCGTTTTCCGGAAAAATTACTGTCGCATCAACTTTATCGCCAACAGAAAGTTTGGCAACCATGTCGGAAACCGCCGAAAGTTCACGGCCAACCACAATACCTTCGCTTTTGGCACCAATATCAATAAGTAATTCTTGTGGAGAAACGGCAACAATTGTACCGACTACTTCCTGGTTTCGTCTTAGAGAATGGGCTTTTTTTAAAGACGCCTCAAAGAGATCAGCAAAAGACGCTCCGGTGGACGAAGATATTTTATCCTGAGATTTTTGAACGGTTCGAACTGTCAACCATAATCACTTCCTTAAGTTTAGATTTCCGACAACAAATTGCACTTCTTATTACCTATATTTTTACAATCTGACATCCGATGACTGGCAGTATAGCAGATTATTTAAAATTTAGAAAGACAAAAAAGACTACCAAAACAGGACTAAATTTTCAAAAAACTATTTTAACTCTTGACAATTTTTTTAAAATAATCCATTATTTTTTCATAGTTAATCACTTTTAACTTAAACAGAGATTATTTTATGCTAAATGAGCGAACTAAAAGGTAGAAGATTTCACATTATAGTAGACGCATACAACTGCAACGAACAAATCTTAGACGATAGACAAAACCTCGAGACAGTACTCCGTGACCTAGTAAATTTATGCGCTATGAAAATTCTCTACGGCCCGATCATCCTAGAAGGAGTTCCGATAAACCCTGGCCTTACCGGCTTTTGTATTCTGGACTTTTCCCACATCTCTATACACACTTTCACTAAAGAAAAAGAGATTTGCATCGACGTTTTTTCCTGTAAAAAATACGATTACGAAAAAGTCAAAAAATATGTTATGGACAAATTTAATCTGGCCGAACAATTCGTCAAGTACATTGAGGTCAAATATCCCATAAAACAGGCATCGAGCTAAACTTAATTTGACACAGTAAGTTGCCAAGAGTACAATCCACCCAATTTATAAATGTCATCAGAACGGTCAGACGCACAAGTCACAAACCACGAATCCCCGGAAGTTAACACGCCCCTCAAAATTGGAATTTACGAAGAAACAGATAAACTAAAGACAGTAGCCATTTGGGGACCTGTCGGCGCAGAAGCTTGTCTAACTCAGTTGTTTCCGGAAGAGATTTCTCTTTTTTTAAGCCACATGGATGTTCGGGAGGCCAGAAGAGAATGTGAATCATTTTCGTCTACTCTCAGGCAATCATTTGGCGTCAAAGTAATAGAGGTTCGTGACGAGTTGGCTCAAACAATTACGCCAGGAAATTTAAAAAAGGAACAAATCCAAAAAGAGCTTCTCGAAAAAGCAGACGCAATCGTGGCTCAGTATCAACCCAATCTAACTCCAAGTCAAATCAAGTACAACAAAAATTCGATCATAGAACTTCTTGACGAGGACATACAAAAATATGGCCAGGACCGTGCCCTAACTCTAAACCACATACTTTCACTAACCAGATACCTGCCTCTTGGAAACGCTTTGTACGCAAGAGACCAGATGAATGTTTTGCTCGATAAAATAATCGTTGCCAACATGGCCAAACCAATCAGAAAACCGGAAGTTGCGCTCTACAGCATGATATACAACAAAATACTGGAGCCAGGCAGTAATATTAAAATACCCAATAGTGAAACTTTCGAAGGAGGCGACGCCTATGTCCACAATAGTAATGTCTATGTAGGTATCGGTGCACGCACAACCATTAATGCTGCTCAACATTTATACGAGAAACTCAAAGTAAGTCTTAAGGAGAAAAACTTTGGCTTTGTCTTGGTTGTAGACGAAAATCCTATAGGAAGAAATCCTAACGAACTAATGGATTTCATGCATCTTGATACTTTTTCTATGCCAATCGGTCCAAAACAAATTTTAGTCTGTGAAGAAGAAGCAAGGAGCAGAAAAGTATATGTTCCCTACACCACAAAACAGGGGAGTCAATTTGTTTCCATTGAAAAAACCTTTTTTGAATTCCTTGAAGGTGAAAACGAGGATATAGTAATAGTTCCCAAAGAGGAGCAATCAACTTTTGGTGTAAACTTACTTGTAATTGACAACCGTACTATACTAGTACCACTTGAAAGTAATGAAAATACGATATCCCAGCTTAATAAAACAGGAAAAAACATTCTTAACCTTGACCTTGCAGAATGTACAAAGGGATATGGAGCTGCCCACTGTATGACAGGCCAACTCTTAAGAGTACCTGAATAAAATGGCAGAAAAGATGCATCAAATAGGAAAAGGACAAAAAAGTGAAATATTAAGCAGGCTGAATATTGCCGTGGAAGTTCCCCCACTCCCAGAACCATTATTTCCTATCGAAAAAAATAAAATTGTCAAAAAACCACAAGACTACGCATGGAATCACGCAAAAACAGAACTTCAAGAAATCGTAGCAAAATTGACTGCTAGTGAAGCCGCTTATGTCACGGAAGCCAGGGTGAATATTCCTGCCGATTTTGCCCTCGCCTGCTATAGTCTTGCATCAACTTTAAAAAAATCACCGCAGCAAATCGCCCAGGATTTGGCAGAAAAGTTTAACGAAAACAATTACTTACCTGAAATTAAAACAGCCAAAGCAGATAGTGGTTATTTAAATTTTGAACTGGATCCAAAACCATTTTCCGATAAAGTAATCAACGAAATAGAAGATTCGGGAGATAACTACGGAAACCAAAACATCGGTGAAGGAAAAACAATAGTTATCGACTGTTCTTCTCCAAATATCGCCAAATTTATGAGCGTCGGCCATCTCAGATCAACCGTCATTGGCGAATCACTTGCCCGGCTTTACAAAGCCAACGGCTATACAGTTGTTCGAGATAACCATCTTGGCGATTGGGGTACTCAATTTGGCATGCTCGGACGCGCTCATGAACTTTGGGGTGATGAAATTCCCGAACTTAAAACAGGTAAAGATACCGTCCAGGGTTTATACAAACTTTATGTCAAAATGCATGACGAAGTCGAAAAACAAAAAGAGGCAAACCCCGAAGGCGAATCAACTTTGGAACGCGAAGGCCGTGCCTGGTTTAGGCGTTTAGAAGAAGGCGACCCTAAAGCTATGGAAATGCTTAACTGGTCAACCAGACAAAGTCTTGGTGAATTCCAAAGGATTTACGACTTATTGGATGCCCGCTTCGAATACATGCTCGGCGAATCTTACTATGTCAAAATGCTGCCAAGTGTTTTTAAATCGCTTTCAGAAAAAAAGGTCACAGAAAAAGACGAAGAAGGAGCAGTTGTTGTCAATTTCAAAGAATCCGACAAACTTTCTCGTCTGGTTGTTCAAAAATCTGACGGCGCAAGCCTTTATGCTTCAAGAGACTTAGCTGCCCTCGCTGCCAGAACCAAATGGTTTGACCCTGAAAAGATAATCTATGTTGTTGGCGGAGACCAAACCGAATATTTCAAACAGGTTTTCAAAACTTTTGAAAATTGGACCGACGGCAAGGGTCCCAAGGTAGAACATGTTGGCTTTGGTATGATCTCCCTTCCCGAAGGCAAAATGTCAACGCGCCGCGGACGGGTTGTCTTTTTGGAGGAAGTTTTGGAAGAAGCCATCTCGCGT
>CAYHKI010000013.1:5947-14798 GCA_964357165.1 uncultured Gammaproteobacteria bacterium
TAATCCACGATTTGCGGAAAGTGCTGAACCAGCAAATCATTGACCAAAAAAGCAGCAACCTAACTGACAAGGAAAAAGTAATTTCCGCAGAACAAATCGGAGTCGGCGCAGTTATCTACTTTGATCTTGGCCAAGGCCGCGAACGCAACATTAAATTCGACTGGGATACTGCCCTTTCTATGGAAGGTAACAGCTCACCATATATCCAATACACATATGCCAGGACTAAAGCAATCGAAAGAAAAGCAAAGGAAAACAGCATAACTGTTGACCAAAAACAAGAGGTAGGTTTTGAAATGCCGGTGGAAACCGCTCTAGTTAAGCACTTGGCCAAGTTTCCGGAAGCCGTTGCCAGGTCAATTGAGGAAAACAAACCAAGCATTGTTGCAGAATATACCTATAAAACTGCAGACATTTTTAACCAGTTCTATAAACAGGCCGCAATCGCAGTAGAACCAGATCCTACAAAAAGAAATTCACGCCTTAGACTTTCTACCGCTGCCGGCCAAGTCATTAAAAACGGCCTTTATCTGCTCGGTATTCAATCACCTGATAAAATGTAGTCAATGAAAACCTTAGATATTCTTAAGGATCTTATTAGGATCCCCTCTTTTTCCGGCCAGGAAAAAGAGGTTCAGCTTTTTATCCAAAAACTATTAAAATCTCAAAATGTAAAAACCACCTTACAGGAAGGTCACTTATCTGTTCACTTAAAAGGCAAAGACCAGACCAAAGCTTTCATATACAATGGCCACGTTGATGTCGTCCATGTAGGGGACAAATCAAAATGGTTAAACGACCCATTCACTCCAAAATTAGTTGGCCCAAAACTTTACGGCCGTGGGTCAAGTGATATGAAATCCGGAGTCGCGGCAATGATCAGTACTGCTATTTCACTTTCCAAAAAAGATGTTCTTCCGTGTGATGTTTGGTTTACGTTTGTTACCTGTGAAGAAACCGACGGGTCAGGAACACTTTCATTTGGAAACTGGTTTAAAAAAGAAGGTCATCTAAAAAAATACAAAAATATTGCCGCTGTTTTTGCTGAACCTACAAATTTAAAAAACATACACTATGGCCACCGTGGCAACTTTTTTATAAAGGCAAAAATTGAAGGTCAGGCTGGTCATTCCGCAAGGCCTGAAAAAATAAAGGCCCAAGCGATTTTGGAAATGAATAAATTCATAACAGAAGTTGATAAACTAAACATTGTTTGGGCAAAAAAGTTTAAAAAATCGGAATTTAAGTCGCCGACAATTGTAGTAACATCAATTGAAGCAAAATCGGAGTCACCCAACAAAACTGCGGAAGAGTGCGTTGCAGTTTTAGACCTACGCACAATTCCAAACTTCCATGACAAGGCATTTCAAACAGTCAAAGACGTGGCAAAAAAATATAATGTAGAAATTTCTTTAGTGTTTCCCTCATTTCCCTATGGCTATACAAACCCCCAAGCTAAAATCGTTAAGGTTATAGAAAATCTTGTTCCGATAACAATTACAAAAGTTAATGACGCTTCAAACGACCTAGGATTTTTTACCCAACTTGGTATCGAAGGTGTCATGTTTGGACCCGGCAACATGGATCAGGCACATACTGTAAATGAATTCGTAGATGTTACCCTGGTCGAAAAATCGTCAGCACTTTTTGAACAAATCTACTTTGCCTGGGCAGAAAAATAATTATGGCAGATTTGACAAAAGCCGAACTTAGGTATAAATTATGCCAAACCGCCTAATAAATGGCCACTGAAATAGAACCGTTAAGATCAAAAGAGCAGGAACGCCAAATAACCTCAACAGTTTACATGGTTCGCCCTGACCACTTCGGCTTCAATCCTGAAACAGAAAAAACAAATACATTCCAAAAGAAAATCAGTTTAACAGAAAAAGAAATCCAACAAAAAGCCTTTGCTGAATTCAAAGCTATGGTTTTCACTCTTCAGAGTCATGAAGTAAATGTGATTGTAGGGCAAAATTTCCCAGGCAGAATTGCTCCAGATGAAGTTTTTCCGAATAACTGGTTTACTACACATGAAGACGGCACTCTTATCCTATATCCAATGTTTGCCCCAAATAGACGTCTGGAAAGAATGGCCGACCCGATTTTTTTAAAAAAGTTAAAAGAGCAAGGTAAATTTCATCCTGAAGAAATCAAGGATTTTTCAAAATTCGAACAAACCGACCAATTTCTGGAAGGTACTGGCAGTTTAATTCTTGACCGTAAAAACAAAATTGCCTACGCCAGCCAGTCGCCAAGAACATCCTTGGTTGCCCTTCAAACTTTTTCAGAAACCATGAATTATGATTTCATTCCTTTCCACGCAACAAGATTGGATGGTCAAGAGATTTACCACACTAATGTTGTTATGAGTGTCGGCAATGGCTTTGCCGTAATTTGCCCGGATGTAATCAGGAGACCGGGAGAAAAAAATCGAGTCATTACGTCTTTGGCACAAAAACACGAAATAATCGAAATTACCGAAGAACAAATGGGAAGGTTTTGTGCCAATATTCTCCAACTTGATACGCCTTCAGGCAAACCGATTATTGTTATGTCCGATACTGCTTTTAATGGCTTCGAGCCAGATCAACGCAAGTCGCTGGAAAACTACGGTAAACTTGTTCCTGTCCACATTCCCACAATAGAACAAGTCGGCGGAGGCAGTGCCCGCTGTATGATTGCCGAAATCTTCCCCAACAAATAATCTTAGTTGTTGATAATATCAGAAACTGCAGTCGCAGTCTTTACCTTGGAAGTCTTGATTATCCTCTGCTTTTCTTTGATCCAGCTTTCCCTTTTTTTTAACGTGTCGAATGTATTTTTTATCGATTTTGAAAAAGCGGCGCTAGAGCTGCCCCCGATATGTTTTCTTCTTTCAATTACCAAAACCGGATCAATTGCTTTTTTAATTTCTTCGTCAGTTAACTTTAGCTCTACACCTATTTCGCGCCCCTTTTTAATAATGTCCTCGGCTTTGATATCCGCCAATTGTTTGTTTTTCCTAATCGCCTCATCAACTAAAGACCCAATAATTTTATATACAATCCTGTAACCAACACCGGATTTTTGCGAAACATAATCAGCCAAATCTGTTGTCAAACTATAATTAGTATTCACCAGCTCAAGCATCCTTTTTTCATTAAACTTAAGAGATGAAATCACCCGGCAAAGTGTTGAAATTACCGACCTTGTTTTATTTGTACCAAGATCTATATATTCTTTAATCTCCCTCGCGTCACGGTTATACCCGCTTGGCAAAGAATGCAAAATATTTGCAACTATCCCAGAAAATCCAATTAACTGAGAACTGGTCGAACGAATTATCTCCAGTGCATCCGGATTCTTTTTTTGCGCCATCACAGAAGATCCGGTGATAGGGTGCATTCTTTGCGCTACGTCTTCCCCTAATTCCACTATTCCATATTCAAAGGTGTTATAAAGCAATAAATCCTGGTTTATTTTCGAAGCGACAATTGCCATCTGGGACATTGCATTCATATACCCAAGTTGTGCAAAACCCCGCGAAGAAATTGCGTCCAGTGTCTCGTCCCAAACTTTGCCAAACCCTAAAAGTTTTGTTGTAAATTCACGGTCCAGCGGCCAAGAAGTTCCAAACGACTCCACGGATCCTAAGGGATTCATATCATAAAGATCCAAATAATTTTTTAAAATCTCACTTGATCTTAAAAAAGAGTTAGCAAAAGAAAGTGCCCAAACCCCAACTGTCGTCACTTTCCCGGGCTGCATATGAGTATAGCCAGGCATAACAATCTTTGAACTCTTTTGTGCTAGCTTCAAAAGAACATTTACCAGCTCCATCAACTCAAGATTTAAAGAAAGCATTTCTTCTCTTAGATACAAGAGTTCTGTCACCATTACCTGATCGTTTCGACTTCTTCCGGTGTGTATACTCAAACCTGCGTCTCCAGCTTTTTCAACTATCTTCGCCTCGAGTGTTAACTGGGCACCACGTCCAGTGTCTATTATAAAATTTCCGTTTTTATACTCCTTACTAATCAACTCCAATGCCTTTAAGCACTTTTTTGCGGTGTTTTTATTAATTGCCCCAACTTTTCTAAGCATCAATACGTGGACTTCTGTTGCCCAAATATCGTAACCCACCATTTTAAGATCCAACTCTGTTTGCGTTTTGGAAACAATAAAAGAAGATGTCGCAAGTTGTTGTTTCATTTATTAACCTAGAAGTTTTTCAAAGATCGCCATTTGTACCCACATCCTGTTTTCTGCCTCATCAATAACCAATGAATGGTCACCATCAATTACTGAATCTGCAACTTCTATATTTCTTCGCACTGGCAGACAATGCATAAAGTAACCGTTATTGGTCAACTTCATGGCACAATCATCTACTATCCAACTCTTCAACTTCTCCCGAATTTTCATTTCCTTTGCCCAGTTTCCATAATAACTAAGTGCCCCCCAGCTTTTAGCACAAACCACATCAGCGCCAACCAAAGCCTCATTCTGATTGTTCGAGACAGACAGATTACCCCCAGCCTCTATTGCCCTCTTTTTGGCAACACTAATTATTTGATCATCAAGTCCCCAACCGTCAGGGTATGCAACAACAACGTCCATTCCCAAATCACATGCCGCCATAAACTGCGAATTTGGTGTCGCCATAGGTAGTGCTTTAGGGTGATATGCCCACGAAAGAACGTACTTTTTCTTCTTTGGATTCTTAAATTTCTCCACAATTGTCATCGCATCTCCCAGCCCCTGGCAAGGATGATACACATTCGATTCCATATTAATAATTGGAACAGTTGCATGCTTGCAAAAACTGGATAATATTTCGTCCTGCTTTAACTCTTCCCAACTACTCACCTCAACACTCTTACTTCCAGTTGTAACCAGCTTGCTCGCCCTAATAGTCAAACCGTCACAATACCTGGAAATAACCCTGGCGGCATCTTTGACGTGCTCAATTGTATCTCCATCCATCACTACCCCTTCTTTGAATTCAAAAGGGTAAGCTTTTCCTTCACCAATAGAAAGGTCAACAGCCAGTCCTCCAAGTTTTTGCATGGCAACAGCAGAAGAAAGCCTCGACCTTAAGCTTGGATTGAAAAAAAGCATACCTAACACTTTGCCGGATAAAGTATTAGTAGCCTTTCCCTTTTTCATTGCTATTGCTCTATTTATAAGACTGCTAAGTTCTTTTTGCGAAAAATCGAATGTGTTTATAAAATTCTGTTTCATTTTTTCTTCTTGGAAAACACTTTTTTATTTATGGCCGAAACGGTTTTTTTAATATCATGCTGATTACTTTCTGCCAAAAGTCCGAAATTCTTTTTGATAAGATCAATCCCAACACGACTATTGGCAATCGGGCCAGTCACACAATCTATCCCAACCCCATAAGATTTAAGTATTTCCCGAGCCCCATAAATCCCTGCCAAATCATTAGCAGCCAAAACCACAAACGAAATCTGATCACGGATATTTTTGTTCATCAATATGTCTGCAACATGGTACTCTCCTAATATTCCTTCACCAAATTCCATAACAATCATATCGGGATCCGTCTGTTTTACGTGGTTTAAGATATTTTTCGTAGCCTCAACAACTTCAACCCCATTAGGTCCGCAGGTTGAAGGCAAGCCCATATCCAAAAAATCTAAAACGGGAGCCGCCCCATTGTCTAAAAGTTTATACGGATCCTGACTAAATGCCACCCCGGTTGGCTTCATTGCAGCCACTTTTTTGCCCCTCATTTTAAAATAATGGGTAACTTTACAAGCCATTATTGTTTTTCCCGAATCCATACGCGTAGAAATAAAACAAACGATTGGAATTTTTTTAGCAATAGGCTTTACTTTGGGCATTTTATAACTTTTTAAATTCAAGTGTTTTCCTTCATCATTGACTATAGAACCCAAAACTTTAACCCTCATCGGTTTACCCCAAGCTTCAAAAACACCGGATATTTTACCAACAACTCCACTTTCACAAAGAAGCTGCAGTTCGTCTCCAACTCTTACCCTTCTTGGAACAACACCTGCAAACTCAACAGGTGCCTTTCTAAACCCCAAAACTGCGGGCACAATATCCCCTTTAACCAGCCTCCCCAAACGACCGTTGATAAAATCAAAAATATCGTTTTTACCATCGTTTTCTCCTGCTTCAACAATAATCATTGCCCCTTCATCTGCAATAACTCTCGGTCCCATCCATACTTCGTTTTCTAAATTTACATGTCTAAAAACCGAAGGGATTTTCTCAATTTTAATTTTTTTCATTTATTCCTTTCTGTACGTTTGCTGCTACAACTGAAGATAGACCATAAATTTTGGAAAATCCAACGATATCTTTGGCATCCCAAAGAGGATTTTCTTCTCCATAAATTGCAATTTTTGTGTCCATTAAAGAAAAGGGGCTTTTAACACCCTCAACCACAATATTTCCCTTGTAAAGCGAAATGCGCACATCTCCATAAACAACTTTTTGACTGCTATCCAAATATGCCTCAATATCTCGCATTGCCGGATCAAAATACAAAGCTTCATGCAACATGCTACCGTAAAATTCTGCCAGATTTCCTTTCCAAAAAGATTGCCATTTGGCAAGAACCAATTTTTCAAGCTCGCTGTGGGCACGAATTAAAATTAAGGCGGCCGGTGCCGCAAACAAGATTCTGCCTTTTATGCCAATTATTGTGTTTCCCAAATGTATGTTTTTTCCCACAGCATGTTTTGCACCGATAACATTTAAGTGTTCCATTATCTCTGCACCACTCATCTTTTTGCCGTCTATAGCAACCGGTAAGCCCTTTTCAAACGAGATAATAATTTTTTGAGGAGTTTTGCTGGCTGTTTCTAGGGTTTTAAAGTTTGGAATTACACCCTCTGGAGGTATTTCCCAAGAACCTTTTGTCTCATTTCCACCAACTGTAGTACCGAGCATACCAACATTAATTGAGTATTTTTTGGTCTCAGTAGAAATAGTGACTTTATGTTTCTTAAGATAAAGAACTTCGTCTTCCCTGGAAATCCCCAGATCCCTGATTGGTGTTTCCACCTTCATTTTTGGTGCCAAAACCGCCAAAGCTACATCAAACCTAACCTGGTCGTTGCCGGCACCGGTTGAACCATGGGCCAAATTATTTGCCCCTATTTTTTTGGCAACCTCGACAATTTTTTGGCCAATAACCAGCCTTTCTGTTCCAGCACAAAGCGGATAAACGCCGCCGCGCAAAATATTGCCTTTGATAATATAGGAAACAAATTTATCGAAAAGATCATTCTTTCCGTTTATGAAGAAGTGCTTGTAAACCCCAAGTTTTTTTGCCTGATCACCTATTTTTTTAATATCGGCAGCTGTGAATCCACCAGTATCAACCGTAACTGTTACAACATCAAACCCCAACTCTTTTAGGTAAATCACGCAAAAAGAGGTATCTAAACCTCCGGAAAACGCCAATACAATTTTGCCCTTCTTAGTTTTTAAATTTTTCAATTTATTTTCTGCCGTCAGCATAAAAAAACCCGTCCTTACATATAAATGTTAGGGACGAGTAAAAACCCGTGGTGCCACCCTTATTCAGCTTCCATATTTGCCAAGAAGCTGCGCTTAATTTCTAAAATCTACTTGCCAATATGGCTTTCTTCGATTTTTTGCTCCAGGGCTCTTTTCGCAAAGCTTATGTTTGGAGGCTTTCAGCTACCCTCTTTGCTAAAAACAATAAACCTTGTTACTCTTCCCTATCGACGCAAGAGTCAGAATAATATCACACAGTACCTATAGTGTCAATTATATTGACGCACAAATCGGCCTTAATAAATAGCCCACAAAATTTACACTATTTGAAAAAGAAAAAAAGGGAAATTTTAATTTCATCAGGATGCGGTATTTTTTAGTCGATCTAAACCTGCTTTAAGAAGTTCAAGCGTCGCAACTGCCTTACGGACATCTTTTGAATTGTGGATTCCGCTAAAAGGATTATAATCTCGTCTTATATCTAAATCTATAAAAAGCGCCTTTCCATCTCCATCAATTCCTTTCTCCCTCATACGAATTTCATCACAATCTGTCCAATCACCATTCATATAATAATCGACACGATCATATCGGAGCGCAAATTCCTTCCCGTCCTTCTCAACATCAACCCAACCTGTTGTTCCCAAAAGAATTCGCCCACTACGATTTTTGTATTGACTTTTATTTACTCTGACTTTTTTTGATTTTTCTCTAATTGGCACAATAGCTTCAAAAAATTTATCTCTCGCCCGTTCAAACTTCATTGGCTCACTCGACCTGATCTTCTCTGCCACAGAAGCAACTTCTGCCGGAATTTCCTCTAAAGGTTTCCTAAAGTCAGATCCAAGAGGAAGGTTTTCCTTCAGGGATCGAAGAACCCCGATTGCCTCATCTAGGCCTTGTACGCTGAGATCTTTTACTTCCTCTTCATATTTATCAACAATGCGACCATTCATCTCTGTCACAACATCTAAACTAATTGGAGGATGATATGGGACAGGAAGATCCCCGCTGTAAATATTCAAAACAAGACCTCTTCTTTTACCAAGATTTACTCTACTTCGTTTAAATGCATACATACCATAGTGTTCACCTTTGTACAAAAAACGCACATGATTCGAAATAGCAAACCCTGAACCTGTTTCCCGAAGACTCATTTCCTCAACTTTGTCGAATAAAGTAACAATTTCTTGCCTTTTTGCGTCCTGCTCAACTTCAATAGATTGCGAACTCAACCGTTCACGCGTCATGTTAGGAGTAACTATACTAGAAAATTTTAAAATGTCAATCTTACGCATTGACTCATTTAAAATGACACCGTAGTACCATCGTTTACTCATGGGTAATT
>CAYHKI010000014.1:0-14178 GCA_964357165.1 uncultured Gammaproteobacteria bacterium
AATTTTAATAAAAGACGCCGAGAGTTTGGAAATCGCCCATAAAATAAATACCATTATTTTTGATAAAACGGGAACTTTGACTCAAGGTAAACCTGAAGTAACAGAAATTATCCCTATCGGTAAATTTTCAGAAAATGAAATATTGAGATATGCCGCGTCTATGGAAAAAGGTTCGGAGCATTCACTTGCGGAAGCAGTTGTTAATAGTGGGGAAAGTCGAAATATCGTATTTGAAAAAGTCAGCAAATTTAAAGCAGTTTCTGGTTTTGGGGTGGAAGGAATTGTTTCGGGAAAACAACTTTTTTTTGGAAACAGAAAGTTGATGGAAAGAGAAAAAGTAGATTATCAATTGTACCTTACCCAAATTGAAAAGTTAGAACTTGAAGGTAAAACAGTGATGTTGCTTGCAGTTGACAAAAATTTAATTGGTTTAGTGGCAGTTGCTGATACCATAAAAGATAGTGCAAAGGCTGGTGTTGAAGCACTAAAGCGAAAGGGGATAGAGGTTGTTATGATTACGGGTGATAACAGGCGAACTGCCCAAGCTATCGCCAAAACACTTGGTATTGATAGAGTCTTGGCTGAGGTTTTGCCGGATCAAAAGGAAGCTGAAATCAGGAAGATTCAATCGGAAGGAAAAATAGTTGCAATGGTTGGTGACGGCATTAATGATGCGCCTGCTCTGGCTCAAGCAAATGTAGGGATTGCCATGGGAAGCGGGACCGATGTTGCAATTGAGGCTGCTGATATTACTCTTATGAACAAAGACTTAAGGACTGTTGCTTCTGCTATAGAGCTTTCCAAAAAAACCATGAGAACTATTAAAATTAACTTGTTCTGGGCTTTTGGGTATAATATTCTTTTAATTCCAGTTGCCATGGGTGTTCTTTATCCGTTTTTTCAAATTCTCTTAAATCCAATTTTTGCATCTTTAGCAATGGCGAGTAGTTCAATATCAGTTGTTTCCAATTCTCTCTTATTAAAAAGGTATAAATTTCGCAAATAAACTAAAATAAAATAACATGAATCAGCAACTGACTAAATTAGATTTAAAAATTTATGGCATGACGGATAGTAATAGTGAGGTTTTGATACGGCATCAATTTATGTTAATTGCCGGGGTCGAAAAAGTTTATGCTCATTATAAAAGTGGCAAGGTTGAAATTTACTTTACAATAGAACCTACAATTTCCCAACTAGAAGATGCATTAAAAGAATACAAATTTAAGGTAGTATTATGGACAAATAGAGGAAATGAAAAACCAGAAACTCTTGGAAATCATATGTTCAGTCGAAATTTATTAAAGTTCTTACCGATAGTTATTTTGGTTGCTGGAATTTATTTAGTTTTCAATAAATCTAACTTCTCTTTTCAAATTCAAAACGTGGACAGTATTAATCTTTGGGTAATTTTTATTACAGGACTTACAGTAGGAGGTTTAACTTGCCTTGCGGTTCAGGGTGGCCTGTTGGCTTCTGTTATTGCAGCAAGAGAGGAAGAAAGTGCACTCGGCAAAGGAACAGCCAAGCACGCAATGTACGCGACGAGTGTTTTTTTAATCACAAAGTTTATTGCTTATGTCGCATTAGGATTTATATTGGGAGCATTTGGAGGAGCCTTAAATATCGGCGGCGGCTTGCAAACGGTGATGCAGCTTTTGGCAGGGTTATATATGGTTGCGGTTGCTTTAAATTTATTAAATATCCACCCAATATTTAGATATGCAATTATCCAACCACCTAAATTTTTAACCAGAATGGTTAGGAATCAGTCTAAATCTAAAGATTTATTCGCTCCTTCACTTTTGGGCGCAATGACAATCTTTATTCCCTGCGGAACAACTATTGCAATGGAAGCTCTTGCAATAAGTAGTGCAAATGCTTTTATTGGGGCATCGATTATGGCTGTTTTTATTCTTGGAACTATGCCGCTGTTTTTTGGAATCGGAGTTGTTACATCTATTATGGGGGAAGCTTACAAAACCAAGTTTTTGAAGCTTGCTGCTGTTGCAGTTATATATTTGGGAATTAGTTCGATAAACGGCTCAATGGTCGCTTTAGGGTCTCCTTTAACATTACAATCTATTTCGGAAAATGTTTCGGTAATCTTGAGTAAGGGTGGCGCTAATGCTGATAAAACTAAAGAGGCTGACCTGGTAACGTCTCAAAATGCTGAAATTAACGTGACTTCTTACGGATATAGTCCAAACCGCATAAGGGTTAAAAAAAGCCAACCGGTAAGGCTCGTTCTTAAATCTAAGGATGCCTATAGCTGCGCCTCAGCTTTCAGGATACCCTCTTTAAAGATTGCCAGAAACCTGCAACCGGACGGGGAGGAAGTTGTTGAATTTACCCCTACAAAATCTGGAAATATAGTTTTTGCCTGTTCAATGGGTATGTATAGAGGAGTGATAGAGGTGATCTAAAGATCACTTCTGCGACAACTTCGCTTGTTACAATAATCGTTGTTTTGTAACGGCTAAGTTGTTCTATGCAATTATATGAGTAATATTGTTAAGAAAATATTAAAAATTAGCGGAATGCATTGTAGTTCTTGTGCAATGAACATTGATTTTGATTTGGAGGATTTAGATGGCGTAAAAGAAGCTAAAACGAGTTTTGCAAGGCAAGAATCAGAAGTGGAGTTTGACCAGGACAAGTTTGATATTCAAAATATAATTGCTACAATTGCGAAAACGGGTTATGAGGCTCAAGTAAAATCTGATTAGTATACTTTTGGTTTATCTACCCTTTTTTTCCTTATCCCCTTTGTACCAAAGCCAACGAGCTAGAGCAATTAAAACTGCCAAAATTACAACCCAAGTGATTATGCAAAAAATTGAACCTACCCAAAAACCAGACCCATTTCCCCATTCACGCATCATAGGATAGTTTCGCCATAATTTTTCGTCCGTATAACCACGCTGTGCTGATTCTGAACCGAATCTCATCATTTGTGCAACTAACATATTTTATTCACCTCCTTTTTGTCATTAATTACATTATATCAGCAGGACGTCTTGGCACCTTTCAGTCATGCCAATGGCGCTTCTCTGATATAATTTTCACTACATTCAAATTATGAAGATTTATACAAAAACGGGAGATAGTGGAACAACTTCCCTATTTGCGGGTAAGCGAGTGGATAAAAATTTGCTAAAAAGAGGTGTGCATATCAACTTTGCTTATAATAATGTACCGCAACTTAGGTATATGCTTAAGTCTTTAATAAGAAGTCATTGGGTACTCTTTCTAATATTAACTATCTCTTTTTTCTTTAGGTTTTACAATTTTAAAGAATACCAGTTTTGGAATGCTGATGACGAAGTTATAACTGCTGTAATAAGGCACATAATATGGGATAAATCTCCGACCCTACTCGTTCCTAATAGTTTTCTGGGTTTTGGTTTAGGCCCATTTTTTCATTTTATATTAACACCATTATATTTTATAACTAACTTTAATTTAGTATTGATTCAAGCTTTTGCCACTCTCCTTGGAGTCTTAACAACGTATATTGTTTATAAAGGTGGGCAGTTATTAGGAGGCAAAAAAACAGGACTCATCGCAGCTTTTCTTTATGCATCTTCCTTTTTAATTTCTTTTTTCGACAGGAGAATTTGGCCGTTAACTCCAGATGGGTTTTTGGCTGCATTAACTTTTTGGATTTTAGTACAAATAAAAAAAGGGGAGTACAAATATTTGCCAATTCTTGCTATCCCAATTGGTTTTTCTTTTCATTCTGACCCATCACTAATTACATTAGATATTGCGATAGTTTTAGTGTGGATAATATATAGCTTTCCTATCAAAAACAAATTTTTTCTTTCAACTTTAATGATTCTTGCATTATTTATAATGCCACTTGTAGGCGCTGAAATAAAATATAAAGGTGCAGTAACTAAACCAGTAATTCAAGCGCTTACTAAACCGATAAGTGGAGGGCAGATTGCTCCAAATTTTGAAAGAAGCTCCCCCGTAGAGTATATAAACGTCTTTTCCAGATATTTAGCTACCACACCGAGCAAAAAAATTGATCAAAATTACTGTCATAGCTGCCCTATGGGATACGCCAATCCACTATTCACTCCAATAATCCAGATGCTAGTTTTAATCTTAATTATCGGTGGTTGCAGCTTGCTGTTAGACAAAAAAAGCAAATATGCTTCTGAAACTAGGATATTGTGGCTTATGATTTTTAGCTTTATTTTAGGATTAACAATTTACAATGAAGTGTTTAAGGGAAATATCAGCCAAAATTATTTTTCAGTTATTGCCCCTATCTTTATTCTGATGGTCGCACAAGTACTCTCTTTTATACATAAAAATTTCAAAGCAATATTTTTCTTAATTTTATCAATTTATTTTTTAATAAACCTAAATACTCTTGTTAGATCTACAGTCGACTATCCTCTATATAGAAAAATAGACCTGGTTCAGAAAAGTATCAATTCAATCGAAGGAAAAACTTATTCAATCCAAGCATCAACAGGTGATCTAATAACAGGTGGTTGGACGGAATTGTTCATTACTAAAAGATCTATTCCCAATAATAGCTATTGGTACGATTATTTAGATTGGATATATCAAGCTTATAGCCTATACCCTGGCCCAGTTAAAACAGAGAGTCCAGAAAGAATCGTCTGGTTCACTAAAACAAATTTTCAACCTAAGTTGAAATTACCAATAATTTCAACTTTTGTGTATAAGGATATGCAGGTATATATTTTTGACAACAGTACACAAATTAAGAAGGAAAATATTTTTGTGAGATGAATCTCTAATGTTTTATCATTAACTGTATCAGTTATGAAAATTTACACAAAAACGGGTGATGGTGGAACAACTTCCCTATTTGGTGGAAAGCGAGTTGATAAGAACTCGGTACGGATTGAGGCATACGGATCTGTTGATGAGTTGAATAGTTTGATCGGGACTATTATTACTGAGAAACCCATTGTAGATGTATTGAAAAAGTTGATTCGCATTCAGGGTGAACTTTTTGTTTTAGGGACAGACTTAGCAACACCCACTGATGTTAAGGTCAAAATTCCTAGAGTCACGAAAGCGTTTATTACTAGACTTGAAAAAGAAATTGATATGTGGGAAGAAAGTTTACCAAAACTTAAGAATTTTATTTTACCTGGTGGTTCACCAACAAGCGCAAAGCTGCATTTGGCACGAACTGTGGCAAGACGAGCAGAAAGGTCTATGGTGGCACTTTCCAGGCAAGAAAAAATTAGCCCAATTACTCTTTCTTATTTAAATAGACTCTCTGATTGGTTGTTTGTCTTGGCACGCTATATAAATAAAGAGGAAAAAGCGAAAGAGATTATTTGGAAGGGAAGAAGACGGTGAGTCTATGTCATCCTGAACTTGTTTCAGGATCTAGATGCTGAACTAAATTCAGCATGACAATAAAGAATTTTAAATAGTTTTTAAACTTTTTACTTCTTGATGAGTCAGATTTCTAAATTTCCCAAGCGGTAAGTTTCCTAGTTGTATTGGGCCGATTGAAATACGTTTGAGGTCAATTATGTGAATATGTAATGCCGCGGCCATTCGGCGGATTTGGCGTTTTTTGCCTTCATAAAGAGTGATTTGAAATAGGCAGTGGTGGGGGAGAGACCTGGAAATTATTTTTACATCCGCCGGCTTTGTTTTGCCGTCCTCCAACACTACCCCTTTTTGTAATATTTCAATTTTGCGGTCATCAACATTTCCCAGTGCTTTTACTTCGTACGTTTTTGGGATATGGAATTTTGGGTGAGTTAGTTTTTGGGTCAGTTCTCCGTCATTTGTGAGTAAAATTAAGCCGGTTGATTCGCGGTCTAACCGACCAACCGGATATAACCGAGCATTAGTTTTAACAAGTTCTAAAACATTTTTTTCGCCTTTAATTTTAGCAGCGGTAGATGTGTAGCCGGTGGGTTTATTGAGAATTATATAAACATTACCCACTTCCCTATTTACCACTTCCTGACCATCTACTTTTATCAGGTCCTTTGCCTCGTCTATTGATTGGCCAAGTTGTGCAACTTTCCCGTTTACGGTTACTCTCCCCTCCTCAACCATTTTATCTACTGACCTTCTGGACGCAACACCAATTTGTGCAAGGTATTTATTAATACGCATAGGGGAAGTATATCAAAGCTTATTGAGGTAAAATAATATCATGGCGGAAGATGAAGTACAGGTTGAGCCAGTCGATGGTAAAAAGTTAAGAAAGCTAGAGCTTTTGACAGGTAAAGAATTTGCCGTCAGGCAAGTTGGCGATGCTGGGTTTGTTGTTCATAACTTAGAAAGACCCCCAAACCGTGATGCTGATTGGATACTAATTGATATTGATGATACAGTAGCAGCGCTTTCCCTTGCTAAAAACGAGAGGGATCAAAAAATTCAAGATTTACTAAACTTACCGGACGAAGATGAGAAAAAACTACTTGGATTAACGGATAAGCTTGCAAGATTCAAAAACCCTAAGGAAGAGGACGAGAGTTATCACATCCGTGCCCATGAGTCGCTTATTGCCCTATTAAAGAAAAGTTCTAATGAGGGGAGATCTGTCGATGAAATACGCTCTCTTCTTCAAAACCATGGACAGGAATGGGTCTTAGGTTCAAATCCTTTTATAGCAGACAGGGATGTTGATATGATTTTTAGAGAAACAACTTTTAAGCCAAGAGTATACAGTGAGGCTGTGTCGGCTCTAAAAAAATTATCTGAAGAACAACAGTTTTCTGTTCATGCTCCAAATATTGCCTTTTTTACATATGGTGAAGCCGATTATCAACTTTATAAGTCATTGCAGTTAGCTAAAGTTTGCGGGATAAACTCTATTTGGCTAACAAAAATATCAAAGGGTAAATTTTTAAAAAAGTTTTTAACAGAAACGCCTAATTCGTATGCTGGTATTGAAACTAGGGTCGCTGCCCAAGACTTACCAATGGTTGAGGATGAAGATATTTCGGACGACGTAGTGGTCGTTGGAAAAAATGTTACTTCTCGAGGTATAGATTTTAATTCAACATCAAGAATTTTAATGCTTTTTGATGACAGCCCTGGTGAGTTAGAGTCTCTTAAGAAAGAATTTCCTGAAAGTTCAAGGGTTATACCTGTTGGAATTAGAATAAAAAGACTGGGAACTAAAAATTACGAAAAGGATATTGAGATCGACGGTATAGAATTACCAGTTGAGACTATTCCCACTCCTTTGACAGAAGTACCAATTATAGAAATGTTACCTACATCGCTAGATATAAAAGTTGCCTATGCAACGGAAGCAGTTAGGAGATATAAAGAAAAGAAAAATCCTATCGAGGCATCTAAATATAATACCGCCACATTTTTTTTGGAATCGAAAGGATATTCTGTAGAAGAAATACTGCACGGAAAAAATTAAAAATCAATTTTTCGGCGTGACGCAACACCAATTTATGCAAGGTATTTATTAATACGCATGGAAATTATTTTTTGATAAATATATACCTAAATTCTTCGCTATATTGAGATTCATAGTTTGGGTTTTCTTTTAAATCTCGTGCTAAGGCCACCATTTTTTCCGTTGTCATTGGCCAATAATTGTTTATGTTTTGACCTGGTCTGAAATCCATAGCTATAACGTCGGGTTGTATTTGTTCGACATAAGTTTTTGAGCTTAATATATATAAATCATTATGAGTAAAACGCACAGCTAAATTATTTTGAGTCATAATTTTTCCATTTTTAGGAATTTTATTGACGAAATCATCCATAAATTTCATGTTGCTGGTTATTTTGAAAAAATCTTTATTATAAAGAAGTCCAAATGGTCCATGATAAATAAATCGATGCATAATGATTACGCCGATTATTATTAAAACAGCTTGTATGTAGATAAGTTTTTTATAAAACTTTTTTGTTTGAAATTTACTGACTGTAAGTGCTGAACCAAAAAACATAATCGCAGCTAAGCTGATATTGTAATGTAAGTTTAGACCTTGTCTTAAAGGACTATTGGCCTGAATAAGTACAAATCTTTGAGCAAAATCCTGAAGCATTAATAAGAATCCAAATGGTGTAAATAATGGTAAAAAACCGAATGCAGATAAAGAAGCAATGATAGTTTCTCTTTTTTGTGGCGTGTTGAATAAATTATATAAATAGTAAAGAGGGTTTGGTATAAAATCTGGGTTGAATCCGTAACTTTGAAGATGGCCGTAGGATTTAAATATTACAAAAGGTACAAAAATACGTGAAATAAATAAACCATAAACTACAGATATTATTATTGTGGCTACTGCGTGTTTTCTAAAAGAACGGTCATAAAATAAAATGAGTCCTATTCCTAATGATATTATGGTAACTGTAATTGTTTCCTTAAACCCTAAATTTAACAAAAGCAATAAATAGTACAGCTTAATCTTTCTTTTTAATATTGCAAGCAATAGCAGCAAAAAGAATGGGATAGAAACGGAAATATCTTTAAGAAAAAAAATGATGGCATTTTGGGTTCCAATGAAAAACAAAAAGGCAAACATTAACGAGTAAAGCATGAATTTATTAATTTTTAAGGCAAAACCAATTTCGTAGGCAATTAGTGGAATTGCTGCCCAAAGAACCGCCAATATAACCACTGGAGTTAAGTAAGAATCCCAAATCCAATAAAAAGGTGCGAAAAGTAAAAGAAGGCTAGGATAAACATGGTCGGTGAATATAGAGACTCTTCCGTCTCGGTCCCAAGTGGGATTTTGAAGGTGTGATACTTGGTAAGCAGCTCTTTCTGCATACCCATGGTCATAGTAAAAAACTTCATATTGCCAAAAGCGGTTTAATAAAAGAACTAAAACAATTACGAAATAAAATATCGATATTAGTATCGGAAGTTTTCGACTAGATATATATGAAAATAAAACCCTTATCTTCGGCTGTTTATTTTTTGATACCACCATTGCACTAAGCTAGTTGTAATTATTGGGATTTTAGCAGACTTAGCTGCATTTGGACCAGCCGCAGGTGGGGTTGACGCATTTGCGGCAGCCTTCTTGGTATATAAGAGGTGAGCCGCAGTCCTGGCAGGAATTGAATTTTGTTTCGATCATTTTCTCTTCGTGCATTGTAGTAAGTAGGCCGTCTTGTGTTGAGGTGAAAGAAACTTGCTGTAGTGAAAGCTGCAGGCTTTCATCGGTTTGATTTACATATATTTTGCCGTTAGTATGGCCATTACTGTGACCGTTTGAATGACCATTTGTGTATCCGTTGGTATGTCCGTTTGAACTTAAGGAATGACCGTTTGTTGAGTGACCATTGGACGATAGTGAATGACCATTACCGTTGGTGCCATTACCGTTTGTTGATAATTGAGCCGATGGTTTGATAAATTCTTCATCCATATCCTGCTGGTCTGCTAGAACCGGCAATTGCAATTGTTTGGCACGGGCAATTTCCAGAAGTGATTTGCCGACAGCGTCAAATGCTGATAAAACTGATTCCGGACCTAAGCCGTAAGGCGTTCCGCAAGAAATACCAACTAAATCTGTTGCGATTTCTTCCAAGGATGCACCATATTTGAGGGCACGGGAGGCCAATCGCCCTGTTACTTCAGCTGCGCCGGCCACATAACCACCGGTTTTGCCGATATTAACAAAAACTTCAACCGGGGTGCTATCGCTATCCCGAAAAACAGATGTGTAGACCTGGCCGACATCGGCTTTTTTGCGAACTCTCATACCCCATGCTTCTTGAGGGGTTGGGCGTTTTCCTGGAATAAATGGTAGGTCTTGGGAATCTTTGGAAAGCCTGTGGCCAGTCATTTGGTCATAATAAGATTTGCCCTTTTTAACTTCCAATACTTGTTTAGTTCTAGAACCATCCCTGTAAATGGTAATCATGTTGCATCCAAGTTCGTAGCTTAGCCAGTATGCCTCGCGAACATTATCTACCGTGGCTTCATTTGGAAAATTAATGGTTTTACTAATTCCATTATCTGTGAACTTTTGGAAAGAGGCAGCCATCCTGACATGGTCTAGTGGTGTAATGTCTCCAGCCGTGACAAAAACTTTTTTTAGATCGTCTGGTATTATGGCAAGATTTTGAATAGAACCTTTATTTTCCTCAATTTTAGCTAGAATTTCTTCGTTTTCTAGACTTCTTTGCCTTAGCGCCTCTAAAAAGTAAGAGTTGGTATTATAAAGTCTTTTGCCTTCGATGGTGTTTTTTGTAAAAGTTAAGGCAAAGTGAGGTTCAATTCCAGAAGAACAATCGGCAAGAAGTGAAATGGTGCCTGTGGGGGCGATAGTTGTTCTGGCTGCATTTCTAACTTTGATACCATTTTTCTTGTCGTAAATTGAATCTTTAAAAGCCGGGAAGACCCCGCGGGTTTTGGCTAGTTCTACACTGGCCATATCTGCTTCGACTTGCACAAATTTCATAACCTTTTCTGCTAGATCGAATGCCTCTTTGGTGTCATAACCGATACCAAGCTTGACCAACATATCCGCCCAGCCCATGACGCCAAGTCCAACCCGACGGATACGACTAGTCATTTCGTCAATTTCATCAACCGGATATTCGTTCATATCCAGAACGTTGTCCAAAAAGTGTATAGCCGTGTGGATAGAACTGCGCATATCATTCCAGTTGATTGTATTGTCGTCAGTGGAAACCCTTCGATTGCTCTCAGGGTAAATAAACTTGGCTAGATTAATTGAGCCAAGTGTGCAGGCGTCGTATGGTAAAAGAGGCTGCTCTGCGCAAGGGTTAGTCGCTTCGATAACACCAATATTTGGGGTTGGATTAGCTCGGGAATTATTAACCCTGTCGATTAAAATCATACCGGGATCGCCGTATTGCCAGGCAAGTTTGGTGATAAGATCAAATACTTTTTTGGCGTTAAGTCTGCCGGTCTCCTCGCCGGTTCTTGGGTTAATCAAGCCGTATCCTTCGCCTTTTTCTCTTGCCCTGCAAATTTCATATAACTTCTTGACAGCCTCTTCTACTCTAACGTTTTTGAGATCCAGATCACGAATAGCGTAGGCTTCTTTAAGATCTTCGATGATTTCGTCTATTTGTCTTTGCTCCAAATCCTTACCTTCGACTTCTATATATTTTTCATCTGTTTTCACCTTTTCCATAAATTCTTCATTGACAGTTACCGAAATGTTAAAGTTGGTGAGCGAAAATTCGTCAACTTTATGAACCGCAAAACGTAGAATATCCGGATGGGTATAGTGCAAAATTCCCATGTTAGCACCTCTTCTGACACCGCCTTGACGTATTTGAGAAGTTACATCGTTGTATGCCTGTAAAAATGCTATAGGGCCAGTAGTTTTACCCTTTGATGTGCCGATAATGTCGTCTTTGGGGCGAAGTTTTGAAAAGGAAAATCCTGTTCCGCCACCCATTTTATGAATCATAGCCATGTCGCGCATGGTTTTTAGGATTGATTCTAAATCGTCTTCTACCGGCAGTACAAAGCACGCCGAAAGGGATTGGCCTATTTTGCCGGAATTAACCAATGTCGGCGTATTAGGAATAAACTTTTGGGTAGCCATTAACTTATAGAATTCTCGGGCGGATTGTACGTGGTCTGCCGCTTTGCCATAAATTCTATCTGCTGAGCCGATATAGTAGGCAACTCTCCAAAAAAGATCTTTTGGTGTTTCTATGGGTTCCCCTTGTTCGTTTCTAAATGCATACCTGGTTTTGGCAATATAGGCTGCATTTTCGGAAAGGGTTGGATCTATAAGGTCTGCGGGTGTCATGGGAATATTGCGGCCAAAACGCCTTGCCGCCTCACGTTCTTTGAACCTTAAATTTACTTTTATTGGGTTTTTGCTGAGTGTTTTTTTCATTTAAATCTTTTTGATAGATTTTTTAGTTCTTCTTCAAAATCCTTGATATCTGCAAACTGTCTATAAACCGATGCAAAGCGAATATAGGCAATTTTATCCAATTTTTTTAATTTTTTTGTTACCGATTCCCCTACTTCGCTGCTTGCGACTTCACTGGAACTGCTTTTTCTTAACTCCGATTCTATTTCGTCCAATATTCTTTCGATATCATCTGCGGAAACCGGTCGTTTCTCGCATGACTTTAAAATACCACTTCGCAGCTTTCCCCTGTCAAAAATTTCACGCCTGCCGTCTTTTTTAACAATTAATAGCTCCAGACTTTCGATTCGTTCAAATGTCGTAAAGCGACGTCCACACTTTTGACATTCGCGTCTTCTTCTAGTCTGTTTGCCGTCATCTCCGGATTCTCTTTTGTCTACAACTTTTGTTACTCCATGCGTACAGAACGGACAAATCACTTTGCTCCCCTTACTTTGATATATTTTGCTGCCCTTGTCTTGAAAATAGTGCTTTTAGTTGCAGGCTCCTTTTGTTTCACGGAACTTCTAAAAGCACAAGATATTGTGGTCTAATTCCAGATTGACACTATATGCAATACTTGTCAATACCCCAATTTATTGTGTTTATTAGATTTATTTTATACCGAAGATAACCCGAAGTCAACTAATTAACAAAGCCTAAAAGGTCTTTTGATTCATCGGTCATCCTAGAGGGTGTCCAGGGCGGATCGAACGAAAATTCAACTAAAACGTCAGAAATACCTTTATGGCTTTTTAGCTTAGAGGTAATATCTTTAACAAAATACGAGTCCAAAGGACAACCTGGAGTGGTCAATGTCATTTGTACATTAACATGAGATTGGTCGATACTAATACTATAGATTAAGCCTAAATCAACAATGTTAAGATTAAGCTCCGGATCCATGCATAGCTTGAGTTTTTCGATTACTTCTTCTTGTGTAACCATATCTATTAATCTAAATCTACTATAAACCTTGCTTGCAAGTCAATTTTATCCCAGGCTATTTGACTTATAAATAGTCTATGATTATTCTTAAGTATGGCAACGACTGATATAGCTTCGGAAAAATTCTTAGTTTTTTTATTTTCCACTGCCAGCTCTGCTGTAGGGCTTTTACTGCTCTCTGTATTTTTAAATAAATTTATTGTTTTAGGGAATATGCAATTTTCCGGTGCTATGGCAGCAGTTTTATTGAGCTTAATTTCAAACGGCCTGATTCTTACTGTAAATAAAACCATTTCTACTATTTCAGTTAAAGAAAAGCTCACAACTCAACTTATTGTTTGTTTTCTTGTAATTTTGGCAATCGTAGTAATCTTCTCAATGTTTGTGCAGATTACGGGCTTGAAATTATTGAATATTTTGGGAGGGGTAGCTATCGCTTTTGTTATAACAGCTATCCAATTCTTCACTTCAAAGTACGCCTTCAAGATTTTGAGTAAAGATTTTTAGCTTTATTTGAAATAATATTTTGTTCATATTTCGCAAATTTACTCAACATGTCTAAATTAAGACAACAGAAGGATCTAATCAGAAAAAAATTTCTTCAATTGAGACTCGGGTTATCAAATAATCAGATTGCGATTAGTAGTGCGATGATTACGTTAAAATTGCAAAATATGAACTTTTTTCAAAATGCAAAAAATTTTTTAATTTACATGCCGATAAAAAATGAGGTGGAAACTAAATATATTTTTAGCTTGTTGGCGGAAAATAAAAAAAATATATTTTTACCGGCTTTTGGTAAAAATGCCTGGTGTATTAGTAAATATAGACTTGGAGACGATCTAATTTCCGGCCCATTTAATATATTACAACCGAAAAAAATACAGCAGGCACATATTGGTGATTGCGATGTTGCAATTGTTCCAGGGTTAGCTTTTTGTCAAAATGGTTTAAGGATCGGTTATGGAAAAGGTGTATACGACAGGCTTTTAGCTGATTCAAAGTGTATTAAAATTGGTTTGTGCTACGACTTTGGGATAGTCAAAAATTTTGAGTATGAATCAAATGATGTTCCTATGGATTTTATAATTAGCGAAAAAAGAATAATTAAGTTGATTTAGATAATTATTTTCTGACGAATAAAATTGCTGTGGGAATACCTCGGCCAGGTCCAAATTTATAGCCGCCACTCCAAAGTGCCGTAGAACCGCCACTGTCTAGGTTCAGGGCGTTTTTCATTCCCATAGCTTTTAGTACAACTGCAACTTCGGCAACTGTAGCGTTTTGCACTACTCCCATATATGCATAATTGTCTTTGCTACCAATGAAAGCTCTACTGCCCCTTCCGTTGAGCTTTCCTTCACCGCTGCCGGTAAAACGA
>CAYHKI010000015.1:0-9944 GCA_964357165.1 uncultured Gammaproteobacteria bacterium
ATCCCAGACGCCTGATCCGTGCAATCGAAATCGCCAGTCACAAATCAACTTTCAAAAACCAAACCACCAACTACCAACCTTTTATCCTGACAAAGGAAGGACCAACCACCAACCTCTCAATAATCGGTCTTAGTGCACCAAACAATTATTTATTTAAAAAAGCCGATAATTGGCTCGATCTGAGACTCAAAAAGGGTCTCATCGAGGAGGTGGATACACTTTTGAAACAAAACATACAGCCAGCCTGGCTTGATTCTCTTGGTTTAGAATATCGCTGGATTTCCCGTTATTTGTTAAATAAAGTAGACAAAGAAACTGCCATCGAAAGACTAAAAGGGGACATTCATGGTCTTATAAGGAGACAAAAAACTTATTTTAGCCAGTTTAAAAATATTCTAATATACGATATTACTCAAAATAACTGGGAACAACAATTAGAGATAAAGGTTGAAAGTTGGTTAAAAAATCAGCGGGAAAATTGAAAATATAAAAGCTTGGGAAGAGAGTAAGCCAGATTCTGTTCATCAAGTTATACTCAACTAACGATCATCTGTCTCAAAATGACGTTTATCACTTTGTCCGGTTTTTAACCGGATGCCCCTACTTTGAACCGTGTCTCGCTAAAAGCGGACTTCCGGAAACATGGTAATAACGGTTCCCAGCCATAGGCTGGTCCGCCTACGGCGGAATATCTGGGTTGCAGCAGAGAGGATTGCCTGAAGTCTTCCGAAGCCCCGCTTTGCGGGGCGAAGGAGACCGTTTCACCCTTAAATCATGTTCACCTTAAAGTGAATTTAGATTCAAGATCGTCTCTGTGGCTCTCAAGTTTTGTTAATTCAAAACCTGTTGATACTTGGTTTCCCAAATACCAAACTAGACCTTCACCCTAACCAATACGGAAGGGTTTCGGTTCGGGGCATAACACCCCGCCTCCTGTTTCCTGCTGTCTGGACTTTCCTCCCTCCATAGCTTTACGCGACGGGGGGCGATCGTTCTTCTTCCCAAGCACGTAATTATACCAAATAGTACCCAATTCAATCAAAAATTTGACGAAATTGTTATAAAGTGCAACTATAATAAGGCATGGCAAAAAAATCTGCTCTTAAAGCATCCAAAAGCACTTTGGTATCCCAAATATTGATCGGATTTACGCTTATCATAGTCATTGTCGCCGCTTTTCAGGCAGTAACTCAAAATGACATAACTACTCTTGCCCCAACCCAACTATTTTTGGTAGCCGGAGTTTTGGGTATTCTCGGCCTTTATTTAAAAGACGAAAAGTAGGCTTTCAGGCCTTCTTATTTCTGCTATACTTAAGAACAATTCTGCCCCATAAATTTACATGAAGCGTTTAGCTGTTTTAATTTCCGATGTCGGTAAAGGTTCTAATTTACAGGCAATAATTGGGGCAGTAAATTCAAAAAAAATTAGTGCAAAAATTATCGCAGTAATAAGCGATACAAATCTTGCGCCCGGACTAAAATACGCAAGAAAAAGTAAAATTCCAATTAAAATTTGCGCAAGTAAACAAGATTTACTACCATTACTTCAAAAAATAAAGCCAGATTTTATAGCGCTTGCTGGCTGGAAACAAATAATTTTAGATGAAGTGATTGAATCTTACCCGAACAGGATCCTTAACCTCCATCCCGGCCTAATCCCAGATACACTTACTGCAAATATCCTTGCACCTGACGGAACTCTAGCCTTGTGGAATAAAGGATTGTTGACCCAAAAAGCCATCCAAAATTTCTTAGACAAAAAATCAACATTTGCCGGTTCCTCAATACACTTTTTAACTAATGTATTTGACTTCGGGCCGGTTCTAAAAAGAACCTTTGTAAAAATTGAGAAAAATGACACTGTAGAAACTCTTTATACAAGACTTAAAAATAGTGAGCATCAAATATATATTGAAGTTCTTGGGGATCTAACAAACAAACCGTTAAGAGGAAAAACTGTCATGATTATTGATGGCGGAGGAAGGGGGTCAGCTCTATGCAAAAAATATTTAGAAAGCACTGAGGTTGAAAAAGTGCTAGCTATTCCAGGGAACGATTTTATGAAATTTATTCAAGGTGTAGAAACATACCCAAATATAAAAACAACAGATATTAAAAATATCTTAAGAATTGCCGCAGAACAAAAAGTAGACCTGGTAGATGTCGCCCAAGACGATGCTGTTGCTGTCGGTCTCACTGACGCACTCATAAATTCAGGAATCAATGTGTTTGGTCCCACACAAAAGGCAGGACAAATTGAGTGGAACAAAGCCTGGAGCAAAAACTTCATGCAAATCCTAAAAATTCCAACTGCCAAATATCAAATATTCAACACTCAGTCCTCAGCTCTTAAATTTATTAAATCTCAAAACGATAAACAATGGTATATAAAAGCGTCTGGTCTTGCGGCAGGCAAAGGTGCAATATTCGCAGAAAATAACAAAAAAGCAGCAGCAGCCATCAAACAAATGAAAGATTTTGGTAAAGCCGGAAATACATTTTTAGTAGAAGAATGCCTAAAAGGTGAAGAATTTTCTGCTTTTGCAGCAGTAAATGGAAAAGATTACATTTTATTAGGGTATGCCCAGGACCATAAGACTGTATTTGACGGTAATCTTGGTCCAAACACCGGCGGAATGGGTTGTTCCTCGTCACCAATAGCAATTACTCAAAAAATAAAAAAACAGGTTGATTTAATATTTAATAAAACCGCCAAAGGCCTTGTAAGGCTAAAAAGACCTTATTTAGGCATTCTTTACCTTGGCGGCATAATAGATAACAAAGGCAGAGTAAAAATTATTGAATTCAATGCCAGATGGGGAGATCCAGAGGCCCAGGTTATTATTCCATCAATAAAAAATGATCTTTATGAAACCGTCACAAACATAATAAATGGTAATATCAAAAATATAAAAATAAAAAAGGAGAATTTATATAGATTTGTTGTAACTGCGGCATCTAAAGGCTATCCCCAAAATTTCAGTAATGTTATTGGAAAAAATATAAATGGTTTTGAAAAGATTATCAAAAATAAAAATATTAATGTTTTTGGAGCAGGCATAAAAATAATAAAAGGAAAATATACAGTATCAGGTGGAAGAATATTTTACGTTATGGCACAAGGTGTAGATGTAGTACAGGCAAGAAAGAATGTCTATAATGCATTATCTAAAATTTCCATTTCCGGTAATAACCTACATTACCGCAGAGACATTGGTTACAGGGATATAGAAAGACAAACAAGATGATTCAAACAATTAGAGTTTCATCCAAGGAACAAACAGATGCAAAGGGGCTGGCCTTATTGGCAGAAATCGAAAAAACTCTTAAGGTAAAGTCAATTTCCAATATAAAAACAATAAAAGTTTATCGTCTTGAGGGTTTAGAAAAAAAAGACGCAGAAATATTTGCAAAAACTGCTCTTGTGGAAGCCATAAACCAAAACTTCACAATAAACGAGCCAATCATTAATAACTCTCAACATTTAATAGAAGTCGCATATAAACCAGGAGTAATGAATCCAGAAGTTGAGTCAATATTAAAATCTTCTAAAAATCTTGGCATCCCCTTAAAGGCAGCGGACTCCTCTTACGAATATGCTTTTTTTGGAAAAGTAACTAAAAGCCAAATAAATGAAATTTCCCAAAAAATTTTATTAAACGAAACAGTAGAACATGTTATTTTCACTCCTCCAAAAACCTTATTAATTACTGGGAAAACCGAAAAGATTAAAACTATTCCTATCAGAAAGTTAAACAATGACCAGCTTATAGCCCTCTCAAAAGACAGATTATTTTTAAACCTTGAAGAGATGAAAATAATTCAAAATTATTTTAATAAAATAAAAAGAGAACCTACAGATTGTGAAATCGAAGTATTGGCGCAAACCTGGTCAGAACACTGCGTCCATAAAACTTTCAATGCAAAATTGATAATAGATGGACAAGAAAAAACTCCGCTTTATTCTCGCATTAAAAAAACGGCTAAATACAATAAAGATCTAATAATCAGCGCTTTTGTCGACAATTCTGGCGTTATCGATTTTTATGATGGTTTTGCGATCTCAGGAAAGGTCGAAACACATAATAGTCCTTCTGCGATCGAGCCATATGGGGGAGCAATGACAGGCTCTGGCGGAGTTTTTCGTGACATCTTAGGAACAGGCCAAGGTGCCAAACCAATTGCCTCAACAGACATTTTTTGTTTTGCGCCACCAAATCTTAAGGAGTCAAAAATACCTCCAGGTTGTCTTGCGCCAGAATATATACTCAGAAACGTTGTTGCCGGTGTCAGGGATTATGGTAACCGGGTAGGTATTCCAACAAATAACGGCTCAATACACTTCCATGAGGATTTTCGTGCTAAACCTACGGTTGCAGTTGGATCATATGGACTGATTGTAAAAACAAAAGCCAAAAAGAAAAATCCAAAACCTGGTGATTTGATATTTTCTGTCGGTGGCAGTACCGGCCGTGATGGAATCCATGGCGCAACTTTTTCGTCCGGGGAAATGACTTCAAAGACTATGTCTGTTTCTGGGTCAGCAGTTCAAATTGGCAATCCTATCGAGGAAAAAAGAGTGATAGATTTAGTACTCGACCTAAGCAGCAAAAACTTAATAAGAACTTTAACTGATTGTGGTGCCGGTGGTTATTCTTCGGCGGTTGGAGAAATAGGTAAGAACACAGGAGTAATTGTAAATCTAGAAAATGTTCCGCTCAAATATTCGAACCTTGCACCCTGGGAAATGTTTCTTTCTGAATCCCAAGAAAGAATGGTTTTGGCAATTAAATCAGAAAATCTTAAAAAAGTTCAAAGTCTTTGTAAGCTTTATAACGTCAATGGCGCTGTTATTGGAAAGTTTACGAATAATCGCAGACTTAAAGTTAAATATAAAAAACAAACAGTTTGTGACCTTACAATGCAGTTTTTACACAACGGTTTGCCTCAAAGAATAATGATAGGAAATTCCTCGAAAGTTAATATTGTTGAACAGTTACCGCCAAAACCCCAAAATTATCAAACAATTTGGCAAAATATTATGGCCCACGGCAATATATGTTCAAAAGAGCCAATTGTCAGGCTATACGACCACAATGTTCAAGGAACAAACGCACTTCATCCTTTTGCTGGAGTTAACTATGACGGTCCAAACGACGGGGTAGTTTTAAGGCCAATTTTAAACAAATTTTACGGGGTTGCCATAAGTCATGGCATCAATCCTACTTTAAACAAAATCGATCCGTATTGGGGTAGCGTTTGGGCAATTTTGGAAGCAGTTTCTAATTATATCGCGATTGGTGGAGAGCCCAATAATGCGGCACTAATTGATAACTTTATTTGGCCATTTCCGGACGAAGAGTCATTGGCAGACCTAGATAAATCAACAGACGCCTGCGCAGATATTGCCAAAATTCTAAAAATGTCATTTGTTTCTGGTAAAGATTCCCTCTCATCAACTTACAGATACCCGGACGGTAAAATCCTCAAAATTCCGCCTGTTCTTTTAGTATCTGTATTTGGAAGAATTCCAGATGTTAGAAAAACTGTTAGTTCCGATTTCAAAAAAATTGGTTCAACCATTGTTTTAGTAGGGAAACCGGATTATAAAAATCTTGGCGGGTCAACATATTTTGACTTAACTAATTCACAAAGTAGAAATATTCCCAAACCAGATCTTTTGTCAATTAATAGCGTCTTTTCGTCAATCACTAAAGGAATTAAGTCAGGTCACATCCTCTCATGCCACGACATATCAGAGGGTGGAATTGCAACAGCTCTTGCTGAAATGTGTTTTGGCGCTGGCTTTGGCGCTGAAATAAGCATAAAAATATTTAAAACTCGCGAAGATTATGTTTTGTTTTCTGAATCTCCCGGTACACTATTGGTCGAAGTAGACAACGCCAAAATTGCCAATAAACTATTTGAAAAAGTACCGCACACAATTTTAGGAAAAACAATAAAATCGGAACAAATTACTGTAAATGGATTTAATTCAATTAGGGTAGATGTTAACCAGCTTAAGAAATATTGGCAAAAACCGATGAAGGAGATATTCCATTGATAAAGCCCAGAGTTTGCATATTAAGATCTGACGGAACCAATTGTGACCAGGAATTATATTTTGCATTTGAAAAATTTGGTAGTCTTTCTAAGATGGTACATATTAACGAACTTCGCAACAAATCAATTTCTCTAAGAAATTTTCAAATCTTAGCTCTCCCTGGTGGTTTTACTTATGGAGATGATTTAGCATCAGGAAAAGTATTGGCTATAGAGCTTATCAGTTTTCTAAAAGACGAATTAGAAAAGTTTATAATACAAAAAGGTTTAATACTGGGAATTTGCAACGGATTTCAAACACTTGTCAGAACAGGCCTTTTACCATTTAATAACTTAGGTCAAATGGATGTGACTTTAGCGCAAAACAATAGCGGACACTTTGAATGCCGTTGGATAAAAATGAAAAGTGAAAATAGTAAATGTTTGTTTTTAAATAAGTCAAACGAAATAATCGATATTGCCGTCAATCATGGTGAGGGCAAATTTATTGCACCATCTTATGTCATAAAAAAGATCGAGGATCAAAAACAAGTCATCTTTCGTTATGTTGATCAAAGTGGATATCCTACGCAAAAATATCCAGATAATCCAAACGGCTCAACTAGCGCCATAGCAGGTGTCTGTGACCCAACTGGGAGAATTCTTGGTATGATGCCGCATCCGGAAAAATTTATAGAAATAACTCAACATCCAAATTGGAGACGGGAAAAATTCCTGCCATCTGGCAGGCAGATTTCAAAGCCTCATGGAGCTTATATTTTCGAAAATCTAATAAAATTTGCGTCAAACCAATGAGCAGTAAAATCACATACAGTCAAGTCGGCGACAACTACGACACAAAAGATCCGATTAAAAAAATGGCACAGCTTGCGGCACGTCAAACGATTATTAAAAACAGTTCTGGATTCAACGAGTTAACCCAGTCCAGAGGAGAGTCCGCATTTGTTTGGAAACAAGGTTCAGCAATTTTTGCATCGGTAGTAGAAGGACTAGGAACCAAAAATTTAGTTGCAGACGATATGCGAAAAATTACCGGCAAAACCTACTACGACATTATCGCCCACGACACAGTTGCAACCATTATCAATGACCTCGTAACGGTCGGAGCAAAACCAAGAGTCATTCATGCCTACTGGGCGATAGAGGACAATAGCTGGTTAGAGGACAAAAAACGTATGGCCGAATTTATCAATGGCTGGAAAGACGCATGTAAAATATCATTAGCAACTTGGGGTGGAGGCGAAACACCGACACTTAAAGGAATTATTGAGAAAAATACAGTTGATCTTGGCGGATCTGCAATCGGTGTTATCAAAAACAAAAATAACTTTATAACAGACAAAAACTTAAAAGTAGGGGATAGGATCCTACTATTAAAATCAAATGGCATTAATGCAAACGGCTTGTCATTAGCTCGTGCTGTTGCCAAAAAATTAGTAAAAGGATACGCAACAAAACTTTTAAATGGAAAATTATACGGCGATGCAATCCTAACTAAAACAAATATTTATGCAAAATTAATCCAAGATCTTTTGTCTGCCGGAATCGATATCCATTACATAAGTAATATCACCGGTCACGGCATAAGAAAGATTATGCGCGCTAGAGGTGATTTTACTTTCATAATCGAAAAAATTTACAAACCTCAAGAAGTATTTCTATTTATTCAAAAACATGCAAAATTATCCGACGAAGAAATTTATGGAACATATAACATGGGCCAAGACTACGCGATATTCATTGCAGAAAAAAATATTAAGAAAGCACAGTCAATTATCAATAAAAACAAATTTCAATCAATCAATGCAGGATATATCGAAAAAGGTCCAAGACAATTAATAATAAAACCCAAAAATATTATTTATAAATCAGAAAGTCTTGATTTAAGATGAAATAATATCATCAACTCAACTACTGATACAAGTAATCATTTTTTAGAAACAGTGAATCAAAAAAGACGTATTATTGATTCGCGGGGGTTACACCTTGATCTTTTTCAATAATACATTTATCTAGTTTCGCTTTTTCATCATCTGTTAAAGATGCACTGCTTTTATCTTTAACCATTTTTAGAATTGATTCCTCACTAAGTGCAGTTTGTACACATTCTATATTCACCTTCCCGATCCCTGGAACTGTTGTTTCGATGGGTGGCTGGCCTTGTGGACTCGCTTGAGACTGAGCAGAAGATTGACTTTGTTTACCCATTAATAGGTCAAAAGCACCAAGTTTAAAGTTTGCATATATAAACCACACCACAAACAAACCAATCAATATCCAAATCATATAAAAAACTATAGCAAAAAAAGAACTCAGATTGAAAATAGCGACAACTCTTTTAATGCTTGGCAGATAACTTTTTATTTTTGAAAAATCAGGTTTTAATCTTTCAAGATTTTTTACAGAACTTATTTTTTTAGCCATGCTTACGTTCTGCATAGAGTAACTTATTAAAACTTTAAAATCAAGAGTCAAATTAATTTTAGTTAATTAATAATATAACCATATTTTGCATTACAATCTTTATTCTTTTATAATTCACAAATGCAGGCATCAAAACGTTATAAAATTGCAACACTTTGCTCGCACTCCGCACTGCAAATTTTAAAAGGCGCCAAAGACGAAGGCTTTAAAACAATTTTAGTATCTATTCCCCAAAGGCTATATCTTTACAAACGTTTTAAGTTTATTGATCAAATTATAGAAATTCCGTCATATCTTGATTTTCCAAAAACTGAAAAAATATTAATTAAAGAAAATTGCATAATTATTCCGCATGGTTCTTTTGTTGCTTATCTTGGTTTAGAAAAAAATCTAGAAATGAAAATACCCTACTTTGGAAATAAAGAAGTTTTAAATTGGGAATCTGACAGAAAAATGCAACGTCAGTGGCTTTTGGACTCCAGCATACCTGTACCGAAAAGATATAAAAAAGGTGAAAAAATAGATAGGCCTGTAATTGTGAAATCATTTGGGGCAGCCGGAGGGCATGGCTATTTCTTTGCAAAAAATCAAAAAGAACTCAACAAACGCCTTAAAATATTTAAGGCAAAAGATTTTATTGTTCAGGAGTATGTAATAGGAGTTCCACTTTATATACATTATTTTTATTCTCCTCTTACAAAAGAACTTCAAATAATGTCAATTGATAGAAGATATGAATCTAACGTGGATTCACTTGGGCGTATACCTGTACAAAATCAAACTGGTTTAGGAATCGAACCGTCATTTGTTGTCGTTGGGAATTCCCCATTGGTTTTGAGAGAGTCATTACTCACAGAAGCATTTGATATGGGAGAAAGGGTGGTGGCAACCTCAAAAAAAATAATGAAAAGAGGTCTTTGGGGTCCTTTTTGCTTAGAAACAATTATTACTCCAGAACAAAAATTCTCAGTGATCGAAATTTCTGCAAGAATTGTTGCCGGAACAAATCTATTTATAGATGGTTCCCCATATTCCGCCCTTTATTGGGACAAACCTGTTTCTACGGGTCGAAGGATTGCCATGGAAATCAAGGACGCAATCAAGAGTAAACAGCTTAAAAAAATCTTAAATTAATGAAAAATACATCTCTTAAAAATTGGAAGGGAACGACCGTTGTTATGGGAGTTGATTGGGGTGATTCCGGAAAAGGAAGATTAATAGACGATTTGGCTCATAGGGCTGACATTATTGCCCGCTACAATGGTGGATCAAACACAGGGCATACGGTAGAAAACCAGTATGGAAATTTTGCGTTTCATATTGTCCCGTCTGGAATTTTTAATAAAAAAGCAATTTGTATTGTTGGCAGAAATGTAGCTGTCGATGTTGAATCTTTGATTTTGGAGTTAGATCAATTAGATAAGGCAAAAGTTTCTTACAAAAATTTGCTAATCG
>CAYHKI010000015.1:9954-13632 GCA_964357165.1 uncultured Gammaproteobacteria bacterium
GATGAACAGGCATCACTGACCATGCCTTGGCATAAAATGCGAGATGGTATTCGCGAAAAGTTTCGCACAAACAAAGTAGGTACAACTGGAAGGGGGGTTGGACCAACGTACGCTGACAGAACAGAAAGAGTCGGCTTATTGGTTGGAGATTTAATTTCCAAAGATTTGAAACAAAAAATCACGGAAGAAGTAACAATTCAAAATTCTTTTTATAAACTTAAAATAAACGCTGACAAAATTTTTCGCGACTATAAAAAATATTCTATAATAATTTCTAAATATATAGGTAAGACATCTCCAATTGTTCAAAAAGCAGTAATCTCCGGCAAAAATGTTTTATTTGAAGGAGCTCAAGGTTATTTTTTAGATATCGATGCCGGAACATATCCTTTTGTTACATCGTCAAACCCGGGAGTAATTGGGGTGTGGAGAAGTTTTGACATTCATCCGTCAGAAATCAAAGAAGTGATTGGGATTACCAAAGCCTATACAACTAGAGTAGGAGGAGGGCCAATGCCGACAAAAATAGAAGGGAAGATTGCCGAAAAAATTATCGAAGTTGGTAAGGAGGTGGGAACAACTACAGGAAGGATGCGCTCTCCCGGTTGGCTAGACTTGGTTTTGATCAGCGTTGCTGCGAAAACAAATAAATTAACAGGACTTGCAGTTACTAAATTAGACGTTTTATCAGGACAAAAAACATTAAAACTTTGCACAAAATATAAAGAAGGGTCAAAAGAAGTACAGTATATGCCCCACGATTCCCGTAATTTAGACAAAGTTAAAGCTGTCTATGAAGAATTTAATGGCTGGAATGAAGACATAACCGCCATTAGATCTTTTGATAAGTTACCCAAAAATGCACAAACTTATCTCAGGGCAATTGAAAAATACACAGGTATTCCTATTAAATTTATTTCGGTTGGGCTCCAAAGAGGACAAGTAATATATGTCTAAGACAAAAAGACATACTATAGCTGTTTTAGGTTCTCACAGCGCACTTGATGTTTGCCGTGGCGCCAAAGATGAAGGTTTTAATACTTTGGTGTTGGCAGAAAATGGTCGAGACAAAACCTATGGAAAATATTTCAAAACACACGGCAAATTAGGTTGTGTCGACGAAATATTATATGTCGATGAATTTAAAGAAGTTATAAGTATCGAGATACAAAAAAAACTACTTGAAAAAAATTGCATTTTTATACCTCATCGCTCTTTCGAAGTTTATATCAACAATTACGATTCAATAGAAAATAATTTCAAAGTACCAATATTTGGAAATAAGTTTTTACTAAGAACCGAAGAAAGAACAGAGAAAATTAATCAATACACCATTCTTAAAAAAGCAGGCATAAAATATCCAATTATTTTTAATAAGCCCAAAGATATTGACAGGTTAGTAATTGTCAAAGCACAACAGCAAAAAGTTTCGTTCGAAAGAGGTTTTTTCTTTGCCGCAAATTCAAAAGATTTCAAAAAAGAAGCACGAAAACGTATTGAGTCTGGTCTTATTTCAAAAAAAGGTTTAGAAGACGCGGTAATCGAAGAATTTATTGTGGGAACAGCTGTAAATTTCAATTTCTTTTACTCCCCTATTAATAATCGTTTAGAGTTAATTGGTACAGACACAAGACGACAAACAAATCTGGATGGTTTTCTGCGCCTACCGGCGGCCCAACAAAAATCAATTGAAAATTATCAGGAAATTACATTTAAAGAAATGGGTCATCTTGCCGTCACTTTGCCAGAATCTTTAATCGAAGATGCTATGGAAGTTGGCGAAAAATTTGTCGAAGCCACTAAAAAAATGTTTTCACCGGGAATAATAGGACCGTTTGCTCTGCAATCATTAATTCGTCCCGAATTTCCAAAACTGGAGATCATTGTATACGACGTTTCTCTAAGAATGCCGGGATCTCCGGGTATTTTTGCGACACCTTATAGCGGTTACCTTTATGGTAACAATATCACTATGGGCAGAAGAGTAGCTATAGAAATCAAAGAAGCTATAAGAAAAAATAAACTAACAAAACTTTTAACTTGAAGCCAGTTATGGTATAAATTGTGAAATTTAAAATGCGCGAAAAGTTTGAATTAACAGAACTAACTGCCATCAGTCCACTTGACGGACGATACAGAGAGCGAGTTGCAGAACTTGCCCCCTATGTTTCCGAATACGCGCTTATAAAAACCAGATTTGAAATCGAGGCAAAATATTTAGTTGCGCTTTCCGCAACCGGTGTTGTGCGAAAACTTAGCAACAAGGAACGTATCAATCTTAATTCTTTTGGTCAAAACATAAATCTCAAAGAGGCAGCAAAAGTAAAAAAAATCGAAGCTGAGACAAGGCATGATGTTAAAGCAATGGAAAGGTCATTCAGAAATTTGGTTAAAGATACTTCTCTTGAAGATTTAACAGAAGCGATCCATATGGGGCTTACATCGGAAGATGTTAACAACCTTGCTTATCGCTTGATGTTAAAACGGTCAACAGAAGAAGTAATAATACCAACTCTTGATAATCTTATTGAAGAACTTACAGAAAAATCAGCAAAATATAAGGCAATCCCAATGCTGGGAAGAACACATGGACAGCCGGCAATTCCAACAACTATTGGAAAAGAAATAGTTATTTTTGCGACGCGCCTCAATAAACAGCTTGAAAAATTACGAAATCAAAAACTAACCGGAAAATTAAACGGAGCAATCGGAAACTACAATGCCTTAAATCTTGCAGACCCTAATATTGATTGGATTGATTTCTCCGCAAAATTTATAGATTCTTTGGATCTTGAGCCAAATCTCATAACCAACCAGATTAATCCATATGACGATATAGCCGAATACTTCCAAAATTATCAGCGGATAAACGGTATTATCATTGATATGGATCAGGATTTTTGGCGCTATATAAGTGATAACTGGTTCCAGCAGGAAGTTAAAAAAGGCGAAGTCGGTTCTTCGACAATGCCTCAAAAGGTAAACCCAATTGACTTTGAAAATTCTGAGGGCAATTTAACCATTGCAAACGGTATTTTAGAAACTCTTAGCCGAAAGTTAGCCCAATCTCGCCTGCAACGGGATCTTTCAGACAGCACTACTATTAGAAACATAGGGACCGCACTTGGTTATTCGCAAGTTGGCTACAAAAGCGTTCTCTCAGGTTTTTTACGAATTAAGCCCAACATAGTTAAAATAACTCAGGATTTAAACAGTGATTGGGTAGTCTTAACAGAAGGTGTGCAGACGTTGTTAAGAAGAGAAAAAGTCGATGATCCCTATTCTTTAATTTCCTCTTTAAGCCGTGGAGAACACATTGACCAAACTAAATGGGAAAGTTTTATAAATAGCTTACCAATCGTAAGTAAACAAAAGGAACAATTACGAATTCTCACGCCTGCCGCCTATATTGGGCTTGCTGTTAGCTTGACCGACAAAGCAATAAAAGATATAAAGGATTCGAAAAAACAAAAATGAAAACACAGGTTGCAATAATTATGGGCAGTGATTCGGATCTGGTGATAATGTCCGAAGCAGCAAAATTTTTAGAAGAGCTGCAAATTCCCTATGTTTTAAACATTCTCTCCGCTCATCGGTCCCCCGATGAAACCGCAGACTTTGCTAAAAAAGCCAAAAACACTGGCATAAAAGTTATAATTGCCGCCGCTGGTGGAGCTG
>CAYHKI010000016.1:0-13390 GCA_964357165.1 uncultured Gammaproteobacteria bacterium
TGCAACAATTTATTACCCCACACTGTTCCCAACGCAAAAATTTGCAAGACAAAAACACAACCAAACGCTGCAACAAGCCAACGGTTTAGACCTATTACGAAAATGCTCCTGCTTCTGGATCGCACGTTAAAAGCGTTAAACCATTGGGAAACAGACAAAACCACGAGAACCATACTGCTTGCATAAGTTAAAGAATAATTCTGCTGGAAGTAATAAAAAATGGGCATAGCACATAAAACCATGGCAAGCCCCATCAAAATTGTGCGCTTTATCATAAGACTATCAACCAGATTTTTTGTATCTACTTCGGCAGCCGAAACCAAACCCTTCTCGGTTGGCGAATCCTGCGCCAAAGCAACAACAAAAAAACCATCGGTCACAAAATTGAGCCAGATAATTTGCACAGCCAAAAGAGGAATAGGCAAACCAACAAAAACAGCGCCAGCCAAAACCATCACCTCACCAACACTTGTTGCGAACAAGTACAAAAGTACTTTTTTAAGAGAAAAGTAAATCGAACGACCTTGTGCTATAGCCTCAATTATCGTTTCGAAGTTATTATTAACCAAAATAATATCACTGGAGTCCTTGGCCACTTGTGTTCCACTTCCAAGCCCTATCCCCAAGTTTGCAGCCTGAAGCGCAGGAGCATCATTTACCCCATCCCCCGTCATAGCACAAATCCGGCCTGCTTTTTGGAAAGCTTTTACAATTTTTAACTTGTGTTCTGGCGTTATCCTGGCAAAAACCGTAACTTTATCTGTTTTATCGGCAAGCTCCGACTCACTCATTTTTTCTACATCTACCCCTGTCAAAACCTCATCACCATCGCGGTATATATCAACTTTCCTGGCAATCTCCTTTGCAGTTTCAGGATAATCCCCTGTCAACATCACAACACTAAATCCCGCCGCTTTTGCATCTTTTATCGATTCATGGACTGATGGCCTGATCTCCTCATCTATAGCCAAAAGCGCACTGCTAACAACTTTTTTACCGTCAAATATTGCGACACCGACTACCCTCATACCCTCTTTCGCAAGCTGATGATACTCCCTTAAAAACCCATGATCAACTTTTAATTTTTTACCTAAAAAGTCTGGAGCACCTACAAATACATGGAGTTTTTTTTCACTCGCATCAAAAGACGCCTCTATGTATCTTTTCTGCTGATCGAATGGGTTTGCAAAAATTGTTTTATATTTACCTTTAAGCTTTTCCTTATCTAAGCCAAGTTTTCTACACAATACCGCGATCGCCACTTCTGTCGAATCACCACTAGGTTTCCAGCCGCCATTCTCATCATGCACAACATCCGCGCTAAGCGATAAATAAACTAATTCCAACAACTCTTTTAATTTGGAGTTTGGAGTTTGGTCATTAGAATTTTGCGTTATTCTTCCCACAGGTTCATACCCCTCCCCGCTAACCTCAAGCCTCTCCTTGCCAAATAAAACCTGTCTTATGACCATCTTCCCAGTCGTTATCGTCCCTGTTTTATCAACCAAAAGTGTATCTGCGCTGCCCATCGCCTCAACTGCAGCCATCTGCCTGACAATTGCTTTTGCCTTGGCCATTCGAAAGACTCCCCGCGCCAAAACAATTGTTACCGCAACAGGTAGCCCCTCAGGTATTAGTGAAACAACTATTCCAATAGTAGCGCTAAAAATTTCCAAAAATGGGATACCTCGCAAAAGTCCAACAATAAAAACCAAACTTGCAATAACCCCAACAGAAATTCCAATAAACCGGGAAAGTGCGTTTATTTTTTTCGCAAGCGGTAGGGGTACATTGGCAGTTTCTGCAAGTTCTTTGGATATTTTTCCAAGTTCGCTATCAAAACCTGTTGCAACAACAACTGCTTCACAATAACCGGCAACCACGCTGGTTCCAGAAAAAACCATGTTTTTCTGGTCACCAACTACTAAATTCTCCCGAACTATAGCATCAACACTTTTTTCTACAGAATATGCTTCACCAGTTAAAATCGCTTCGTCAACCTTAAAACTTTCCTCTTTTATAATCCGCCCGTCCGCACCAACCCTGTCCCCTTCCTTCAGAATCAATATATCTCCGGGAACAATTTCCTCAGCAGAAATTAACAGCTCCTCACGGTCTCTGCGCACAAGAGATTTGTGGTGAATTAAGTTTCGAAGTTTTTCCAAAGAATTTCGCGCCCGACCTTCTTGGACAGCACCAACAATTGCATTAGTAAATAAAACCAAAAAGATAACTACAGCATCCGTATAGTCACCCAAAATAGAAACAACAACCCCGGCTGCTATCAAAATATAAATAAGTGGGCTTTTAAATTGCCTTAAAAAGATTGAGGTGATTGTTTCTTTTTTTTCTTTAGCCAACACGTTTGACCCAAATTCATGGAGTCTTTTTTTGACTTCGTCTTCTGTTAAACCTTTTTCCAAAGAAACATTAAGTTCGACAAATATTTCAGAAGATTTTTTTTGGTACCAGTTCATAGCGCAGTAATTTAATCTTAACCTAAAAATACACTAACTGTTATCTATATTTTACTTTATCGTCGACATCTGTTAAAAATTATTAGGGGGTAATAAATATGCCAAAAGCAAAAACCACGCAAAAATCAAAACCGGCAAATAAAACCGCGCACAAAACGTTCCATAAACATATCGCCGAAGAATCGGTTACCCCAAACCCGGAGCCAACTTCTCAAACAACCCAGCCGGCTAACGAAACAGTAATACCACCGGTAATCCAACCTGAGCCAGAAGCAACGCCAACCAACCACCAACCTCAGACACAAGAAGAAAAAGAAATTCCAATAACTGCAGAAATTACCCCTCCAAAGGAAGACGTCTCCGTACCGTCAGTTGCTGATGACACCCCAACTACCGATACCATTGAACCGATAACACCGACACCGGAAGAACCACAAGAACTTGCTCCATCACCTATCATGGACGAGAACGAAGGCAAATCCAAAAAACCATTAATTATCATAGTGATTATTGTAGTTATAGCAGTAGCAATAATTTCCGGCTATTTCTTGTATACAAAAAAATTAAAAACCGAAAACATTAAACCTCAACCTACACCTATTTCCCAAACATCGCAGTCTCCAGAACCTTCACCACAAGCCATAACCAGAACCGATTGGACTCTTGAAGTTTTAAACGGATCCTCTAAAAAAGGAGCCGCCGCAGTGCTTGCACAGAAGCTTACAGAAAAAGGTTATCAAGTTATAAAAACCGGAAATGCCCCAGAAGACGTTGCAACATCCCAAGTTTTCTTTGCAGATTCAACTAAGGATCAGGCAGATTTATTTTTAGAAGATATAAAAGAAGAACTCCTAAACCCAACAAACGCCGGTAATCTCCAGGATTCCACCGCCTCCGCCCGCATTATAATTGGGGAAGAATAAAAATTATTTACCCTTTTTAACCTGATACGCCAACTTAAAAACCATTGATCCAAGTATTAAAACGGCAATTGCCAAAACCCCGGTTAATAAATATGGAAATCTTTCCGTTAGAGGTTTATCCGACATAATTGGACCTTTAAAATCTAAATTCTTCTCTTGAGTACCCAACACCCCATTTATAGTATTTGTGGTGTCTAGATACTGAATAAACGCGTCCAAATCGTACTCCGCAAACCTTGCCTTATTGTTTCCATAAAACAATTTATAAGTTGTATTTGGCTCCGCCTCAAACAGCACTTTTCGTAAAACTCCGCTAACTTTAAAGTCGGTCAAGCTTATTGGTTGATCATCACGGTTAAAAACTGTAAGTTTCAAGTATCTATAGTTACTTTCCGGATAGGCAATTGTGCTTTTTGCCCCAAAAAACTTTGGGGTGTTATAGCTAAAAATTACATCCGAATTATTTATATTGCTCCAATTTTGCCGATCATTACTTCCCTCAAGAGAAACTCGACGGTTAAAGTTTTCGTTCTTGCTGGAAAAAGAAATTTTGCTACTTGGAATACCCTTCGCCTCTAAATCCAGAACATAAGAACTTGATCTTTTATCCTTGTCCTCGCTCTTTTCTATCTTTGGAGTATAAAAAACTTCCCTTGAACCTTGAAAAACATTCCGATAAACCATGGCTCCGGTAATTTTTAGCGGCGCCTCCCCATTATCAATAATTTTTACCCTTAGATATCTAAAGGTAGTATCTGGATAATTAACGGTTGTATTTTGCGCTTTAAAATCTACCGAATAGTCGTAAATGTACCCTCCCTCGTTAGCTTTTTTGACAACCAACCAATTAACCGAATCTGCACTTGCCTCCACTTCTACCTGTCTTCTAAAATTAATGGCGGATGTTGTTAGGGTTAGGTTATTATGAGATTCTCCTTCCCTTCCAAGATCCAAAATCATTTGAGTGTAATCGCCCTCTCGAGATCCTAAATTCGTAATCTTTACCCCGAAAGTTTGCCGACTAGTATTTGTACTATCTACAACCAATTTGTAAGGTGTCTCAACGCCGGCAGAGTTTATGATCCTCAGATCGCTTAAACCTTTTGAATTATCAAAGACATCATTGTCTAAGGAAAACGAAGCAACACGTTTTGCGCTAAAAGGTTCCAAACGTATTTCTTTGCCATAAAGCCATTTAGATTTTTCAAAGTCAGCACTAGCAACACCCACAGATACAACCAAAAGCAAAAAAACAATAATAATATTTACAAGTTTACCCATTTAATAAAAAGGCGTTTATTTGTTGTTTATATCTCTGGTAAATATAGGCAACCACCAAAAGAATTATACCTAAACCAATAAACGCAACTATCCTGAAAATCTGAGCAAGGTTACTACTGTCTACTAAAAATACTTTAAGAATTGTCACCGCAAAAAACGCCAATGCAGACAGCCTTATTGGTTTATATTTTGTCAAAACACCAACGATCAATAAAGTTAGCGAATACAAAAGCCAAATAATGGAAATCGAAAAATTGCGCGCCTGTGTCAGTGTTTTAATTTCTGCCTGAGCCTTAAGATCAATTTGCGGTGCAACATATGGTTTTTGGTACGGAACCCGCTGGTTCAAATTATTTGGATAATTATAATTGTTAGGATTTTGATTATAAGGCTGAACATCTAGGCTATCCTGTATCGAATAAGTAACCATCAACCTCGCCGCTCTGGATGGATCCTGCTCATAAGAAGATATTCGATATGATTTATTGGAAACTGTAGAAACCGGCTCAATTTTAACTTGTAAAGAATTACCTTGTTGCCACTTGCCGTCATTAATTACACTTTGTAAGGGTGAACCAAAATTTGAAGTCTGAGTTCCTACACCTGCAAACAAATTAGACGACTGCCAGGCAATAGTCGGACTTTCTAGAGTACTTTGCCCTGTACTCGCATTTTTCAAAACTATTGCATATTGCCCATTGTCTTGCGAGTTATCCAAAGAAAAAATAGTAACATATGCTGACACAACTCTTGCACCAGAAGGAATTGGCAAATTAGTAAATAGAAGCTTTGTAGTTATTTTCGCGGGCGGATTACAATTATTATCCACTCCTAAAAACAATCCTTCATTACTAAGACCATTACATGCCAAACTCACATCATCCAAAGGAGATTCAATGGTTTTGGCAATTGTCTGTTGCCCTAAAACAACTGCTGGGACTTCGGTTTTGTATAGTTTTTTTTGAAGATTCGAAATCTGGGAATCAAAAAAAGAAAATGATTCTAGTGTTAACGCAACAACCAAAATTACATTTAACCCTATCAAAAGCACTGGTATAACTATATTTTCATCTTTATTCGCTTTTCCTTTATTAGAAAAATATAGCCAGGAAGCAATTCCTGCAGATATTGCAGCGGTAATATAAGTAAAGAATCTCCTATTGATAATAAGCTGAAAATCGGCAAGAGGAATTATAGAATCGAAAAATACGAGCCTTACAACAACCAGAATATATATTCCAAGTGCAGCAACCCGTAATTTATAGCTGGAAAGCCAAAATCCCAACCATAAAAGAACAGCCGCCTGGGCAGTCCATATTAGAGTAATTAAATTCTTTTTTACCTGAAACGGCACAGCCACAGTCAAAAAAATTATCGATATCCCCAAAAGTCCCAACGTCAGCGCCGATTCGGCCTTAAACTTTGTATAGGCAATATAGCCAAATATAAAATAATAAACGGAAAGAGAAAAAGCAAAAAACCCTAAAAGTTCAGAGTAGTTTCTGGAAAGCAACATATACGAAAAACCAAAGTAAACTATGGCATTTAACACCATAAGCAAAATATCCTGTTCTTCTAACGCTTTTTGATAAATCAAATTGTAAACAACCCAAACTAAACTAAAAATCACAAAAAGTATTGTCAAAAACAAAAGTGTTATTAAAAATTTGGAAGGATCGTAGTAACTGCCGTACCAAATTGTAAAAACAAAATAAGTACCGGCAAACGAAAGTATATTTAGTATTCTCCAGTTTTTAAAAAGCGCTACAAATAAAACTCCGAGGTTAAGAATGACAACATAAGTTAATAGTAGTATTTGATTGTCAAAGCCAGAGGAAAGCAAAGTTGGTGTCATAAAACCACCTACTACTCCAATCACTGCAACGGCTATAGCACTGTAGCGAACAGCAAGAAGCGTGGCAGACAGAGTAACCAGTGACATTCCAAAAAGCAGAGAATAGCCATCTACTAAGTGAAAAACTCCAAAAGCTGCCCATATCGAAAGATACAAAACCCCAAGTCCTCCACCGGTAATAATCTGGCTATATTTAGCGTATTTGGTGCGAAAATATTCCCCTGCTCCAAGAAGTGCCATTCCAAAAATAATTCCTAAAGAAACCTGACCAACCGGCCCAATCCAGTCGTTATCAAATGCGTATTTTAGGAAAAACACCACACCCAAAAGTATTGCTACTATGCCAACAATACTAAACCAATGAGAAGCAATCTGAACCTCAAGTGAATCTTCATGTTTGGTCTTTTTTTCTTCTACTTCCCCAATATTTAACTTTTCCTCCGGTTTTATATTTATTGAAGACGTATTTTGTTGTGTAAATAATATTGTGGAACTTTTCTCTCCGATAGTAGATTTTACTCCTGTTTGCATACTTCTGTATTTACTTATTCCCTTTATTCCAAGTGTTACAAAAAGAGCTCCGATACCAATAAACAAAATGCCTCCGAAATCAAAATAGCTATTAGAATAACTGTTACGGTAAGAATTAAATAAATATCTGGATAAAAAACTAGGAACAGAAATCCAAAGAATCAATCCGCCAATAATTAGTGCGATGATTGACCAAACCGGTGAACCAATCCTATTATCCTCAACAACAGCCTTGGTCTTTTCAACATCAACTACATCCTCAATTTTTTGAGAAGATTCCAGCCGAGACAGCCTCTTCTCGATTTGTTCTAACTTTTCTACTATTTTTTCGCTATTATCGACCACTAATAACAGATTATCACAATGGGGAATATTTTACTCGAGCGCCAAAATCCCCGGCAACTCTTTACCCGCCAAATATTCAAGCATCGCTCCGCCACCTGCCGAAACAAAGGAGAATTGTGAGAGTAAATTATGTTTTTCCAAAAACGCGGTCGTTTCTCCACCGCCAACTACGCTGTAAGCACGCGAATCTAAAATAGCCCTTGCAACCGCTTTGGACCCGGTCTCATGTCCTTCTTCAAAAAGCCCCATCGGCCCGTTCCAAACTACAGTTCTGGCTGCCGAAATATGTCTTGCAAACTGGTGGGCAGACTCTAAATCTATATCTTTTTTGTCATCATCAAGCATTGCAACCAGCACATTTTCCGCAAACTTTTTACCATTTATTGCAATCTCTATCGGCAATTCCCCGCCAACCAAAACGTGATGAGAAATCTTTGACAAATTTTCTATAACCGGCAATTTCGTTTCTATTTTGGCACCACCAACAATGGCAATAAACGGCCGTTCCGGAGAGTGTAGTAATTTATTCATTTGGTTTACTTCTATTTCCAAATGAATACCGGCCGCATGCGGCAAAAGAGAAGGCAGTGCCATCATACTGGCATGTTCCCGGTGACTATTTCCAAAGGCTTCATTTACATATACATCTGCAAAACCTGCCAGCTTTTTTGCAAACTTTTCGTCGTTTACTGTCTCCCCATCCCAAAACCTTAGGTTTTCCAAAAGCACCAACTCTCCATGTATATCGCCTTCCAAATTTTCTTTAAAAAAAATTCCCTTCTTTAAGATGTTTGATAATACTGACAACAAAAGCTTCGTCGATTTCGTAGCGTCAATTACAGGCTTACCGTCCAGTAACCTTGGCGAAGGACGGTCTATATGCCCTGCTATCACAATTTGTTTTGCACCTTCACGAAATAAATAATCAACAGTATCTTTAATATTTGTAAGTCTTGTTGCAGTATCACTGTCCAATTTTTGATGGATATGATCAAGACCATCCAGCGGTACATCCAAATCCACCCGCAAAAAAACACGCTTATCTTTTACATCCAAATCTTTGAGAAGTTTCATTTCTTTTTGGGCTTTTTAACTAACTTTGAATATACAAAATAAACAACAGAAAGAGATATAAGGTAGACAGGAAAATTAATGATAAAAGCAGTTAAGTAAAACATCCAAAACGGAAAGACTAAACTTTCACTTGCTTTTATTGGAAAACCTACAGATGCGACTGGTGGGCATGGTGCGTTTACCTTACAAATAAGATTTGTTTCTGACCTCACTAGTAAACCCAACAATGAAAGTAACGATGCAAATATAAAAATATATAAAAACTTTTTTCTCAACTTACCTTAATTATGTACAACAATTTAGTAAATTAACAATCTAGCAACCTTAAACACCTAATTCCCATTTTTTCAACAACCTTCTGCAGGTATTGTAATTACCTAAATGAAACAGCGCCACAGTTTTTGCCTTAAATTCGATTGGTAATTCTACAACCACAGATCCCTCCGGCAAAACACCGGCCCCTAGCGTAATGTGTGGCAAAAAAGACAACCTGGCATGTTTTTGTCTAAAACTACTAATATAATTCAGGGTTTCATCGCGTGCAACCCCATCCATATACGCCTCGGGTTCCCTTCTATCATTAACTAACCGCACAGCACTAAACAGTTTATAATGCAGTCTTCTTAAATCCAGACTTTTTCTTATATCCATAATTGGGCTTGCACCTGTTTTAATTCCCTCAACTACAAGATCAAAAGGCAACTCTCCCTTCAAAGATTCCGCAACCTGCTCACCGATCTTTTCAACATCAACTGCATAACCCATATACAAACTGATATGTGGTATATACTCTGTCCGTCCTAGAACAAACGTCGATCCAAAAACTTTTTTGCTAAGGTCAATTGCAACATCCTGTATGTGATCAGGAGGGACAATGACTATGTCTACGGCTTTTAACTGCTCCTTCATTTTGTAGTGCAAATTATACAGGATTAGTAAAGCTTTAGCTTGTCACCGCAATATTTTCTTGTAAATTAGAAATCTGGCAACTTCCACAATGTCCTAGCTTCTCCAACCAAATATAAAGAGCCCGTAACAAGAACGAGATTATAGTTCGACCTTGTGGAGAACTTCTCTTTAGAAGAACTTCTCGACTCGCTTCGCTCACTCGAAGAATAACTTACTTGCATTGCTTTAAACACCGCCTCCTGACTATTTTTTATAACTTTGGCTTTAGTCATTAGTCGTTTGTCATTAGTCACGTACCTTGCAATCTCCTCCGGTTCTACAGATGATCCTTTTCCGGTATCTGTAACAGCCTGATATTTTGTTGCAATCACTTTTTCTATCGGCAAATTTTTCATTAACTGATCGACCATCTCCTGCCAATTTTTTCCTTTTTTAAAAGCAAGAACCAAAGTAATGCCTTTAGCCTTTAGCCTTTTGGCTTTAGTAGATTTTCGAATGACTAATGGCCAATGGCCAATGGCATTTATCAATGCTCGAATCTTGTCAGTGTTATGTGCTCCGTCTACAATTATCCCCTTATTAATTTCTTCAAATCTGCCAGCAAATTTTGCCGAAAAAGCTTTTTTAACAATGTATTTTGTTAATGGTAGACCAAGTGCCAAAACAGTATAAATTGCAATTTTTTTATTTAAATATACAAAGCCATCAATCTCTCTATTAAATAAATTTTCATGCCTAGCAATATGTCTTAAGATATCAGATTTTACGTCTTTGATACGATATTGAGTATTTATATTGATCAGAAGAGAATCTTTATTTTTAGCAACTTTTTCAATGACTTTTAGCGCTTTTCCTGTCGCTCCTGTCACAACAGGAATCCCCTTTGATGCTTTTGACCCATTTGATACCTCTAATACTTTTGCCTTTATTATTCCCGCTTTTTCCAATGCTATTTCTTCAACAGTATCGCCAAGCAGTTCTGTATGGTCCAAACCAACATTGGTAATCACAGAAATTTCGCTCTCCAATATATTTGTTGCATCCAGTCTTCCACCCAAACCAACTTCTACAATTGCCCATTCCACTTTTTCTTTTGCGAAGTATAAAAAAGACAGTGCAACCAATATTTCAAAGTAAGATGGGGTTAATTCAGGCTGTTTGCTTTTAATACCGTCTACAACGGGCTTTATCTCATTTACCAAGCCAACCAGCCGTCTAAAAGAAATCGGAACACCATTAACCTGCATCCTTTCACCGATATAAATTAAATGGGGCGAAAGATGTAAACCAATTTTATAATTGCGGGTGGCAGAACTAGAAGGGCTCCCGCCTTGCCTGCCGGCAGGCAGGACAGCGCACAACTCGACACTATTTTTTTGATCACCATTTGATTTATCTAACAAGTGAGCACTGACGGGAGGGAAAGTTCTGACAGGACCCGCAAATTGTAATAATCTCGAAATATAAAAAGCTGTTGACCCCTTCCCTGCCGTCCCTCCAACTAATATTGATTTAAACTTTTTCTGGGGATTTCCAAGTTTTAAAAGCAAATTCGAAATCCGCGCCAGTCCCAACTCGCTTTTGCCATAAACCAGCGGTATAAAAGACTCTAACCATTCTCTGACTTCAACATAATCTTTAAACATTACCCACTCTTCGTAACTGTAAACCCATATCTCTTCTTGCTTTTACAACTATCGGAAACAATGTTTCTGTTCCAAACTTAACCAAAATAGATGCTTTGCAGTTATCAACTTCATCATCACTAATTCCTAGTTTTTGGGAAATTACACCTCTTGCAAAAGCCATTGCGCAAAGCGCCAAAACTTTGATTTCAACCTTATCAAGAGGCTCCCTTGGTTCTAACACATGTTTTGGCTCAATTAGTCCCAAATCACAAACTCTGTTGTAAACCAACATTAAAGTTGAATAATCATCTGTAACCCCCAACTCCTTAATTCTCGCTCTGAGGCTAAAGCGGGCACTTCTGGACTCTTCAAAAGTTATAGGGAATTTATCTCGAACAGTTTTTGCAATTTTGGCTGTTCTATTGGGGTTGATATCCAAACCCAACCCCTGAAGATAAGCAATATCGCTTCGCCTAAAAAAATCAGCTCCTATCGGCTCCGAATTTGATGCACTATTATTTTCCGATTCCCTTACCATAGCCAGAAATTAAACACCATTACAGATTAAAAATCAAATTCAATTGAACTTAACTCAATCTAATGTTAAATTAAGATGATGGAAGATACTCTGCCCGAAAGTTTTTTTACATACCATTTTTCTATTGCTTTCCCAAAGTTTGCATCCTCACGCCCAAAACATATCCAAGAAGTTTTGGACAACTTTAACATCATCGGCCTTCTAACCCATCTACTTACACCCTATAAACGTATGGCTTTGTCCGGTAAGGTTTCCTTGTCCGAAAAACTTTCATACAACCTTATCTCCACTCTCGTAGGTGCAATGGTCCGAATAGGCCTTATAATCGCCGGGATTTTGGCAACCATCCTTGTTATTATTTTTGATTTTTTTGCAACCATTATTTATCTCGTCGTTCCAATTTTTTCATATTTAGAATATTCCCAACTACACGACAGTTACATCACTAAGGTAGATCTTTCGACCAATAATAATTTAATAGCCAAACTTTCAAAAACTAAAATCAGTAGCCTTCTTTGCACTTTTTTTGATAATGAATTTCTAAACCTCTTTACCAAAATGCCCTCTGCAGCCTCACTTGGTATCAAGGTCGGACAAAAAAGCTACGAACCATTTTTAACCCTTGTCGAAAATTGGCCGGATCTTAAAACATATTTAGCCGCAAAAAGCATCAAAGAAATGGATTTTAAACTGCTTGTAACCTACCTAAACGATTTAATAAATACCAAAAACAGCATAAAACCTCAACCTCTTGGCCAAGCACTTATTTATGGCTACACCAATAACCTCGACCGGTTTGGGACAGAACTTACCGCCAAATCCCACCCGCCTTTTTACGGTAAAAAAGAAATGCTCTCAAAAATTGAAAGAGTACTTTGCCGTGAACAAAATAACAATTTAATTTTGGTCGGCGAACCCGGTGTCGGCAAACATTCCATTTTAGATGCACTCGCCGGTGCTATCACGCGGGGAGAATTAGAATCACTTGCGGATAAACGCCTAATTCTTCTGGATATCATCACACTTTTGAGCTCTTCTAAAAACGCCGCCGAAGTCCAAGGAAATTTTAAATCACTACTAGAAGAAGCCAAAAGTGCCGGCAATATTATTCTGGCAATCGACGAAATCGACAGGATCACCACAAGTCAGGATGGCCGCACAGACCTTGCGGAAGTTCTAAATACAATGCTCACTGATTGTAGCCTGCCAATTTTGGGCCTTAGTTCCATCGACAACTTTAATCAATATGTTAGAACAAATTCCAGTATCAATTCACTTTTTGAAAGAATCGATGTAGAAGAACCAACCCGCGATGAACTAATCACAATCTTAATCGGCAAAGCAGTGCCGCTTACCCAAAAAGAAAAAATCTCTACTTCCTTTAGTGCACTTTTGGAAATAATCGAAAAATCTACCCGCCTTATGGCCGACAAAAAACAGCCGGAAAAATCAATACTTATATTAGAAGACGCTATTTCCCAGGCAAAAAGAAATAAACTTACGCAACTAAACGTTGCAACTGTCGACGAAATCCTTTCCGAAAAAACTAAAACTCCGGTTGGAAAAATCTCCGAAAACGAAGCCGAAAAATTAACTGACCTGGAAACTATCCTACATAAACGAATTGTCAGCCAAAATGAAGCAATCATAGATATTTCCAAAGCGATGCGAAGAGCTCGCGCCGAACTTAATAAATCCAATAAGCCCATGGGTTCTTTTATGTTTTTAGGTCCAACCGGGGTTGGTAAGACCGAAACCGCCAAAGCGCTAGCCCAGAGTTACTTCGGTGACGAAAATCGAATGGTGCGCTTCGATATGACCGAATTTCA
>CAYHKI010000017.1:0-13225 GCA_964357165.1 uncultured Gammaproteobacteria bacterium
AGTTCAAGATTTATTAATTTAATAGTCATATACAAAATTTTAAACAGAACCGATTTTATTGTCAAGTAAAATCAGATAAGATAGAATTACCATCGACAATATGCAACATATAAAAATTATCGATACCCTAAACAACATCGACAAAGAGGTTAATCTAATCGGCCGCGTTCAGACAATCCGCGATCACGGCAAAATTACCTTTATAGATCTTTCCGACCAAACCGGCATCATTCAACTTGTCCTTAAAGAAAAAGTAGAAATAACTCCTCAAAGCATTTTGGAAATAAAAGGACTGGTAAAGAAGAGGCCCCAAAACCTTATTAATACTGATATTGAAACCGGAACTGTCGAAGTCCAAATTATAAAAGTCATTTCAATTTCTCTGAGTCTTACACCACCATTTCCAATTGACGGTGATGGTTTGGATATTGACGAAGCATTGCGTCTCAAATATCGCTATTTAGATCTCAGACGATCAAGATTACAGAATAATTTAAAACAAAGACATAAGATGATATCTTTCATGCGTCAATTCCTTTCTGAGCGTGGCTTTATTGAAATCGAAACACCAATTCTAACAAAAGCTACCCCAGAAGGAGCCCGCGACTTTATTATTCCATCCCGCCTTCAACCAGGAAATTTTTATGCCCTGCCGCAGTCTCCACAACAATACAAACAACTCTTAATGGTTGCCGGATTTGAAAAGTATTTTCAAATAGCCAGATGTTTCCGGGACGAAGACCCAAGGGCGGATAGAGCTTACGGTGAATTTACACAATTAGATATAGAAATGTCATATATAGAACAAGAGGATATTTTAAAATTAACAGAAGAATTATTCAAAGAAATAACTGAAAAAGTGTTTGGTAAGAAAGTTTTACAGTATCCTTTTCCTAGAATCCCTCACAAAGAGGCTATTAAAAAATATGGTGCTGACAAATTCGACTTAAGAGAAAAAAAAGATCCAAACATTCTTGCTTTTGCTTGGGTTGTCGAATTCCCGCTTTTTACTCAGCAATCAAAAGAAGATTATTACCACGGATCCGGATCAGCAAAATTTGCACCGTCACATCATATGTTTACAGCACCACATCCAGACGATATTAGGCTTCTGGAAAGTGACCCGACAAAGGTTAGAGGCCTGCAACATGATTTAGTGTGTAATGGTTTTGAAGTTGGGGGTGGTAGTATCAGAATTCATCAAAGAGAAGTTCAAGAAAAAATATTCAATCTTATTGGATTTTCAAAAGAACAGAAAGCGGAGTTTGGTCATATGTTAGAAGCTTTTACATTTGGAGTTCCACCACATGGAGGGATTGCACCCGGAATTGATAGGTTTTTAATGACCGCACTCGACCAAACAAGTGTGCGTGAGGTAATTGCTTTTCCAATGACATCTTCCGGTCAAACATCTGTTATGGATGCACCAAGCGAAGTAGATGACAAAACACTCAAAGAGTTAAAACTTAAAAAGGCGTGATCACAAGAGTTATTGCAGTTATTATTATACTTTTATTATCACTTGCTGCAATTATCATCCCAAAAACCAATTTTAAAAATTTCATTAGCAACACGCAAGCATATCAGACAGAAACAGCGCAGCAAATTAATCAAAATTTCCCCAAACCAGCCCCTAATTATCAAGAAGCGCCTGTAACTTCAGCCCGAGCTATAGCTATTATAGATTCCAAAACCGGCATATCTTTTTATGAAAAAGATTCAAACACCAGGTATCTTCCTGCCTCCACTATCAAGATGATGACAGCACTAGTAGCTTTGGAAAATTGTTCTCCAAAAGACATTGTTACTGTCAAGAGCGTTCAAAAAGAGGGGACACAAATGGGTTTGGAAGTTGGCGATAGATTAACTGTAGAAAATCTTCTTTACGGCATGCTGCTTTCATCTGGAAACGACGCTGCCTATGCCCTTGCCAACGCCTGCGCATCTTCTTATAACGATTTTATAGGGAATATGAATCAAAAAGCGATAGACCTTGAAATGATAAATACCCATTTTATTAATCCAGCTGGTTTTGACGATAACTTGCAGTATTCAACCGCCCTAGATTTGGCAAAACTCGCAAAAATTGTTGTTGCAAATCCCCTAATTGCCAAAATAGTCTCGACAAAAAGTTCAGTGGTAACTGATATTACTGGTAACAAAATTTATACCTTAGAGAATGTTGACAAACTTCTGGGTGTGGTTGCGGGACTAGAAGGTGTTAAGACTGGCCAAACAGAAGGATCACTAGGAATTTTTATTTCTAAAATCACCAGAGACGGAAACACCGTAATAATTGCGGTCTTAGGATCAAATGACAGGTTTGGCGAATCTGAACAACTGATAGATTGGGTTTTCAAAAACCATATTTGGCCAAAGCACTAAATGGTTTATTTTGAAATTAAATAGTCATTACTTATAGCCGGAACATATGCGGCCAAATTATCATCACTTCCAAATACGTAAACCGGCTGCAAAAAAGTAGTTGTTAAATCAGTATCCAAATAAGCTAAAAACACATTCCTGATTGGAAATTCGCTTCCTTCAAATATTTTGTTCAATATAGCTTTTCCCGCTTTTAAATCCTCGTAGGCTTTTTTTACTCCTTTAAGAGGATAAGTGGAGAATCTATACTTTTCTATATTAGAAATGACAAACTTTCCCGACTCAACTTCAGTTGTTGAAACGAGCATGTTAACTTTTGGTTTATTGTAACTGGAATAAACAACCGGGATATTATCGATATCTGCTCGGTTATAAATAATTTGCATCAAATTTGCCCCAGATAGCGAAAGTGCTTCCACTAATTTGCCATTATCGACTTTATATTTTATATAACTAATTTTATCTATCGGAAAATCAGCTCTTGAAAATTCTTGATTTTTTAAAAATCCAGTTGCAATTTTAAGTGATTCGACCTCACTATTAGGTTGTGACATAATCACCCGTTGACTATGCAAATAGTCACTGATTAAGTAAATATTACCCGTTGTCAACTCTATTGTCAGAAACCTATTTGGATCTTTTTTATCCAAATATGTTGCTTTGCCATTCTCAAGATTTACTGGCGGAATTGTAAATGCTTTCTCACCCGCAATCTTATTTGCCTTAGTCAAATCTCCAAACGCTGCGACCCCAGCTTTAATGGTAAAAACTTTAAGGTCACGTGCAAGTTCATCAAGCTGACCGCTTACTGTATCAACTTTATAAGTTATATTAGGTTGAGGTTTAATACCCTCGGATATATCCAATTTAGGCAGTTTTCCAAAGGCAACCAAAGGAGGATTAGGATTAGGAAAAAGTGCATGATAAATATTTTTTCCGGTTGAAGACAATGCTAAATAGGCAATAATTATCACCAACAAAATTAATAACCCTATGAGAAATTTCTTTGTAAAAAAAGCAGTATTTGTTAAAGACAGCATTTATAATAAATTGAGCAAATCTAACACCAGTGATACAATTCTAACCTGACCCGCTGTTTGGGTCAATTTAAACAAAAAAATGAATCAAGTTATAGTCCGTTATGGTCCTTCACCAACAGGTATACCACATATTGGCAACATCAGAACGGCGCTTTTTAATTTTCTATTTGCCAAAAATCAGGGAGGAAGATTTTTGCTTCGTATCGAAGATACTGATCAAGCCCGAATTGTACCAGCAGCGGTTGAAAAAATAAAGGAAAGTCTTGATGCTTTAGGCATTAGTTGGGATGAGCTATTTATCCAGTCACAAAGACTCGAAATCTATCAAAAATACCTCAACGAACTTATATCAAAAGATTTGGCCTACGAAGAAGAAGGTGCTTGGCGTTTTAGAATAAAAACAGCAAAAGAAAAGATTAGCTGGGAAGACGTTGTTCACAGTAATGTCGAATTTCCGACAAGTGTCATCGAAGATTTTGTAATCGTCAAATCCGACGGATTTCCGACTTATCACTTTGCATCAGTTGTAGACGATTATGAAATGAAAATAACACACGTTATGCGTGGAGATGAATGGATTTCTTCAACACCAAAACACATTCTCCTATACGATGCCTTTGGTTGGCAGCGTCCAAAATTTGTTCACATACCGCCGATTTTAGGTAGCGATCACAAAAAACTTTCAAAACGTGATGGGGCAAAATCTGTCCTTGAATATATCAAAGAGGGTTATCTGCCTCAATCTATCGTTAACTTTCTGGTTCTACTTGGCTGGTCGCCAAAGGGTAATCAAGAAATTTTTAGTCTGGAGGAATTAATAAAAGAATTTTCTCTTGATCGTATTAATAAAAACAGCCCAATTTTTAATATTGAAAAATTAAACTGGTTTAATGGCCAATGGATAAGAAAAATTTCAGATTCAGAACTGGTCACTAAAATTTATGCCCAAAATCCCAAATTCGATAAGGCAAAAATTGCCCAGGTTTTACCGATAGTCAAAGACAGAATCAATTTTGTGTCCGATTTTAGTAACATTGCTAATTTATTTTTCGAAGAACCAAATCTAAAAAACCACGCAAAAGAAATAGCAATCTCTAAAAAGGTTTTTGAAAAACTAATTGATAACCTCAGTAGCACCGCTTTTTGGAAAGAAGAAGCTATCAAAACAACCGTTGTCAAAATTATGGATGCCCAGAACTTGTCAAAACCTCAAGTTTACAGAAGTATTGGCATTGCTCTCTCTGGAAAACTGATCACCCCGCCAATTTTTAAATCCATGGAAATATTAGGTCAGAAAGAAACGTTAGGAAGACTCAAAAATGCTACAGAAAAACTCAAAAGTTAAACCCACACTAGTTGCAGTTTTTGCACATCCGGATGATGAGGCCTACGGTCCGTCCGGAACACTTTATAAATATTCAAAATCTCATGACGTTTATATTATTTGCGCAACAAAAGGGGAAAGCGGTTTACCCTTCGAAGCTATAGCGAAGGAGGGAGGAATAGGCGAAAAGCTTGGAGAAACCAGGGCCACTGAACTGGAAAAATCAGCAAGATTAATTGGTGTCAAAAAAGTATTCTTTCTGGGTTTTATAGATGGAACTCTTTCAAACTCTATTTATCACAAGCTCGCTGAAAAAATCGAAGAAAAACTAAAAATTCTAAAACCCAAAATTGTCATCACTTTCGAGCCAAGGGGAGTATCTGGTCATATAGATCACATTGTAGTTTCCATGGCAACCACATTTATTGTCGAAAAGTTAACTTTTGTCGAAAAACTTTATTATTTTTGTCTGTCACAGGAAAAAAGAAGCAAATTCGGATCCTATTATATTTATTTTCCACCGGGTTACCAAAAAAGCGAAATTGCCAAAACTGTTGATGTTTCCGACGTTTGGGATTTAAAAATTAAAGTAATGATGGTTCACAAATCTCAAATTACAGATGGTAAAAGGGTCCTTAGCGCAATCAGCCGCGCCAAAAAAGAGGAACACTTTCTTATATTCAAACGCTTATCAAAATCAATAAATTAAAGTATCATTAAAAAGTAAATAAAAAAGTTCCATTTATGAAAATTTCAAAAATCCACGCCAGACAAATATTAGACTCCCGCGGTAACCCCACAGTCGAAGCCGACGTAATTTTAGAAGATGGAACATTAGGTCGTGCCGCAGTTCCATCCGGTGCCTCAACAGGCATAAATGAGGCACTAGAACTGAGAGACAACGATAATAATATTTATAACGGCAAAAGTGTGTTAAAAGCTGTTTCCAACATTAACTCCCAAATATTGCCAAAACTAGAAGGGGTAGAAGTGACCGACCAGCAAAAAATCGACAATATTTTAATTAACCTAGACGGAACGGAAAATAAATCCAGGCTAGGTGCCAACGCAATCCTTGCTGTTTCTCTATCAACTGCCCATGCCGCTGCAATTTGTCAAAAAATACCTCTTTTTGAATATATTCGCCAGATTTCCCAAACGAAAGAAGATTATTTACTTCCTATTCCGATGGTCAATATCATCAATGGCGGAAAACATGCCGCCGGATCAACCGATATTCAAGAATTTATGATTTTACCCCTTGGGGCCGATTCTTTTTCTAAAGCACTGGAAATGTCCGTGGATGTTTTCCAACAGTTGGCAAAAGTGTTACATACAAGCGGTTATGCAACCACTGTGGGAGACGAAGGTGGTTTTGCGCCCAATGTAAAAAACGGCAACCGCGAAGCTCTGGAATTAATCTCAGAAGCTGTATCAAAAACTAAATACCGACTAGGGGAGGATATTTTATTAGGTTTAGATGTTGCTTCTAGCGAACTTTTTGAAAATGGAAAATATAACTTAAAAACCGAAGCAAAATTACTAACTTCAGACGAGATGATCAACTTTATAAAAGATTTAACAGAAAAATATCCAATTATCTCTGTTGAAGATGGTATATCGCAAGACGATTGGCCGGGCTGGCAAAAACTAACGCAAACGCTTGGAGAAAAAATTCAGCTTGTTGGAGATGACCTTTTGGTTACCAATACAAAATTTCTAAAAAAGGCGATAGACCTAAAAGCCGGCAACGCCATTCTTATTAAGGTTAACCAAATCGGAACACTAACGGAAACAATCAGCGCCGTCAAAATGGCTAAGGAAGCTGGTTGGAATGCCATAATTTCTCACCGATCAGGCGAAACCGAAGATACAACTATTGCCCACCTAGCAGTAGGTCTGGCAACTGGCTTAATTAAAACCGGATCTCTATCGCGAACAGACAGAATTGCCAAATACAACGAACTTTTAAGGATTGAAGAAATTCTAGGACCAAACGCCCATTACCCTAACAAAAATATCCTCACAAAATAGATTATTAATATAAGTTTTCTTTATAAAATACCAAAATCAATTAATGCTGCAAGTATTCTTGCCTAAAATGGCGTAAAAGCCGCACCAATTTGCAATTCCTTCATAAAAACAAAATCCTGACCAAAATAAAGTGAAAGGACTTCCGCTATATAAACCTAATATCAATAAAATTATTCCCAGTGCAAACCTGGCAACCCGATCTGAGGCGCCAATGTTTTTATGAGCTCGGACACTTATGTTTTTTGCACGAAATTTTCTAAGTACAAACCGATAACTATATCCGAAAATAAACGAAAGTCCAAACATCAATATTACAATAATAAGTTTTGAAATAACCAAAAATACCATACTTCATAATAGCAGACATATAGCCAATTAGCGTTAATTTGTTCAAGTATTTTTTCCCAAAATCTGGTATATTACTTTTTATGAAAGATCTATGTCCGAAATGTAATTCGCCACTAGTAGAGATATCCGAAACTCCTACCGGGCGTCAAATTCAAAGATGTTCCACAGGCTCCTGGAATAAAGAAACCAAAAAGGTTGAGGGTTGTGACTACGTCAAATGGCTGGTAGCAGAACCTAAAGAATTAGATGAAAAATGTCCCAAATGTAACTCGCCACTTATTCTGGCAATTACCAGATTTGGCAAAAAGATGAAAAAGTGCTCTACCAACACCTGGAATAAAGAAACCAAAAAGGCAGAAGGCTGTGACTTTATAGAGTGGATAAGCGGCACCACAGAAGAACTAGAAGAAGATTGTCCTCAGTGTGGCAAGAAGCTTGTGTTATACACAACTTCCAATGGTAAAAAAATGAAGAAATGTTCAACTTCCGGCTGGGATAGCGAAAAGCGGGTTGCAACAGGTTGTACCTATATAGAATGGCTCAAGGCGGGAGAATATGTTAAAAAACCGGATTCAGGAGGGGAAGAATTTTTACCTCCGGAGCCGTCCCCAGATGCCTAATCAATAAAATCTAGATTATTCCTTTTAAATATTTTTGTCTCAAATCCAAGCTGAAATGTTCGATTGAATAACGAAGCATCGTCCGTGGCATTTGTTTATAATGTACTTTTAAAAAATCTTCTAATTTTTGCTTGGATATTCTTTTCCCTGTTTCTCTAAGCATCCAGCCCACTGCTTTATGAACCAGATCCTCCTTATCGCTAATCAGTATTTCTGCAATTTTAAAAGTCTCATAATAAATACCTTTTTGAATAAATGCTAATGTAGAAATAATCGCAATTCTTCTTTCCCATAAAATTTTAGATTTAGCCATACGGTATAGAACGTCTTTAGGTTTATCCACCAAATAAATTCCGACAATATTAGATGCTGAAAGGTCGACCAAATCCCAATTATTTACTCTGGAGGTATTTTTTAAATAAAACGTGTAAATTTGTTTTCTATATTTATCATTCGCTAATTTAAACTGGTCGACTAGAATGAGAAGTGCAATAAGTCGTTCTTCATGAATAGGGGATTGCAATAACTTTTTTATATCACTAAACGTCAGGTGATTAAATTTACGGGCTATTTGTCGTTGTTGCGGTACACTAACTCCAATAAATTTATCTCCATAACCATATTGTCCTTTACCAGTCTTAAAAAACCAAACTGAAGCCTTCGCTCTTTTATTATTAGCCAGTTTTCTAAGTTCTTGTCTTAATTGTGTAACTGACATATTATTTTGCAATTAATTTTTCAACTTGAGAACTATTCTCACAATCCATAAGATCCTGACGCAATTTGTTTGCGCCTGCAAAATCTTTGATATACATTTTGAAAAACTTTTTCATTATGGCAAAATTTTTGGTATCCCCCCACGTCTTGTTATGCAGTCTCATATGTTTTAGTAAAATTCCAACATATTCATCTCTGTTATGTAAATCAACATCTGTTGTTTTGTTAAATATCCATGGATTGGTAAATATTCCCCGGCCAATCATAATCCCATCAACTCCAAAATCATCGAACATTTTCTTGGCATCATTATAACTTCCAATATCTCCGTTACCAACTAAAATTGTGTTGGGAGATATTTTGTTTTTTAGCTTTACCCCAACACCTACCTCTTTCCAATTTGCTACACCTTTAGACATTTGTTTAGCAGTACGTCCATGGATGGTTATTGCAGCTATATCTTGTTCGAGTAAAAAACCGATCCAATCTTCTGTAATTACGCAGTCGTATCCAAGTCTTGTTTTAACGCTAACCGACATATCTCCAGCACCTGCCTTTACAGCACCAATTATTTCCTTCACTAAATTATAATTTCCGATTAATCCGCCACCTGCCCCATTTCTCATAATTGATTTATCCGGACACCCCATATTTATATCCACTCCATCAAACCCTAAATCCCGCACAAGTTCTGACGCCTTCAATAAAATATCAGGATCTTTCCCCCATATCTGCGCAACAACAGGTCTCTGATTTTCACTATATTTTAGCTTTCTAACAACAACTTCTCGTCCTTTGGAAAGCAATCCATCTGCACTTGTAAATTCCGTAAAAAAAACATCCGGCTTGGCAATCTGACTAATAATTTCTCGAAATACGAAATCGGTCACATCATCCATCGGAGCCATCACAAGAAACGGTTTAGGAAGTAATCGCCAAAAATTAGCCATAGGAAATTATATCAAATCAAGATTATTAGAACAGTAAAAGACAATTAATGAAAGATTATATATTTATCTAATAATATTTGAACTAAAAAACTTTTCCTGGAATTTTGTTATCTTTTTTATCTGGTCATCACTAAAATATTGACCTTCTGAGACAACTATTAATTTGTCATCGTCATCATCTGTTCTATGAATCACTGCAATACATTTGCCTTTAAATTTACCTAACGGTTTATTTATCCCCAAAATATAAGCATCGACTTCTTCTCCGTCCGGAGCCAATACTCCTTTTAAATACCCATAATTGACCGGATATAAATAGTCATATTTTTGGTGTTTGGAGCCAAGCGGTCTGTCTACCGTAACTTCTACAATTTTACCTAAAAACTGAGTCGCATAGGTCATAGATGGAGTATACCAAAAATTTTAGTCTGTTTTAAAATACTGGTAGCGGATGACTTTACAGGAACTTTTAACTTTTTAGTGATAAAATGAAAAAATGATTATATCCGTTCGACCGATGACAATGGATGACTATGAACCTGTGCATCAAGTTGATATTTTGACTCAAAGACAATATTTGGGTCAAAAGTTTGATGCTCTAAGTCCAGAAGAACAAGATAAGCGCCATTTGGTTTCTCGTAAAAGCGAATTTCAAATTAACATGGACACAGGTTACTGCTTTGTAGCTGAAGACAACGGCCAAATTATTGGTTTTTTGTTTTCATATGAAACATTACCATTTCACGGAACTTTAGATATTCACTATATTGGCTTAAATCCAGAATATCAAAGTAAGGGTATTGGATTACTGTTATATGAAAAACTAATAGAAAAAGCAAAACAAAAAGGAATCAAAAGAATAAAAACACATATCAATTTGGACAATCCAAAATCTATTAGATTTCACGAAAAAGCAGGTTTTAATTTAAAAGATCGAAAAGAAGCTATTTTAGAATTTTAAAAAACTCCATCTTACAATGGACATTTTAATTGGAACAAAAAATCAATATAAAGCAACAGAAATGGTTTCCTATCTAGGTAAATCCCCAGGATTTAATATTCACTTTTTAGAAGATCTTGGCCTAGATGTAAAAATCGAAGAAGATCAACCAACTCTATTAAAAAATGCAGAAAAGAAGGCGATAGAATTATCAAAACTGACAAATTGATATGTTCTTGCTTCTGACGGTGGGGTTGATATTCCGGGATTAGGAAATAAATGGGACATATTAAGAAATCAAAGAACTGTCGGCGAGAATAAATCGGATTTAGAAAAAGCACAAAAACTATTAAACCTAATGATGGGGCTAGAAGGGAATGATCGAAAGGCAAGTTATCTACTTGCTTTAGCACTAGCAAAAAAAGGTAAATTAATTTGGTCAATAGAACTAATTAGCGATTATGGATTTATCGCCGATAAACTTATCGATAAAAAAAATACCGCCTTACCGTTGGATGGGGCACCTTTGGTATTACCCACAATTCAAAAAAGTGTTCAATCAGTTAACCGAAAAAGAAAAAGAAGAAGTTAGAAAGCAAGCAGTAGGACTTAAGAGAAGTTTAAAAAAAGCTATAGAAGTGATTTTAGAAAAAAACTAATACTGGTACTGGTTAAAAACTCTTAACAGCTAGCGAAACAGAAATCTTCAAATATTCAGAATTGGTATAGCAATTATTTAGGAGAATCTTTATGGTTCATACCTCTAATTTATCTTCGTTAAATCGCCATTTATAATTATCGGCTTTACTGCTTCGATTTCAGTTTTGTAATAAGGGATATCAGGAATAGGATTCATTAAAAAAATCTTTTGATTTAACACATGGGCAAAACCAATTTCCATTAGTGTATTTCCCCCAATATAATTTTTTATTCCATGTTTATCAAAATTAGCAACTAAAACTGCATCTGCTCCCTGCATCAAACGCCAAAATTCGCGTATTGCATCCAAATTTTTCTTTTGATGAATCTTTATTTTTTCCTTTTCTTCGTCCGTTTTTCCTACAAATGGATCAGCTAAGGACGTGATAAAAGCATCATGCCCTATTTTAATCAATTGTTCACGAAGTTCCAGCATTTTCTCCGTATATTGCATGCTTCCTATCACACCAATTCTCATAATATTATTCATCTAATGTTAATATTTTAACTCTCACTACACTTTATACACCAGACAACATATTATTCAACCCGAAGCATAGTCTTGATATATTAACAAACCGATCAAGGACCTTTTTGTTATTTTAGCTTTAAGTTAAATTGATTTAACAAGTTTTTTGATTTGGTCTCTAATCAAACGAAAATTATCAACCGTTGACCCGAATGGATCCTTTATTTTCCAAAAAGTAATTTTGTCCTCATTAACTAAAAGAAAGGACGGACATTCTTCTCTACTGCATAATATGTAAACATGATCTGCTTCTATATACATTTTTTCTGTAACCGTTTTGACGATTTTATCAGAAACATCTATCCCTTCCTCATTCATTACAGTTACAACTTCTAAAATTGGATGTCCATATTTTGCCGGAGTAAAATCAAGAATACCGGCACTTTTAGCATTGTCTGAGTGTGTAAAATAATTATAAAAAGCCTCGGCCATTTGGCTTCTCGCAACGTTTCCTGCACAAATAAATAATATTTTATTCATTAGGAGAAGTATATCAAAAATTCTAGTCTGTCTTAAAATACTAGTAGTGGATGACTTTAAAGCAACTTTTTATGCTGGTTTTTGAGATAAGTATTTATCAATTAAGTCTACGTCAACTAAATCTTTGGGTCGTGCCATCTTTTGTTTAAAATATTTTATGATTTCTAGTTTTATATATTTTTTTCCATCAATAATATCAGCCGTTCGCATTTGATCTTCAATGGGATATGTATCATCGATCACCTTAAAGTTTCCAAGTATATCAATATTTCCAATATGAATATTGTCACATATAATACCTGGGGTTATTTCATATTTCTGGACAAGCTCTTTCCAGAGATGATCAGAAACAATAATATCTAAGTCCTTTGAATCCCTTATTTCTCTTACAGCCATAGGGCCAGAAGCGGTAATAGCATATTCATCTGCAGATAAGTCTAGTTGATCTAATTCTTGAAGGAACGATTTGAAGTTTACGCTCATAGTAAAAGTATATCAAAAGTTTCAACAAAGTTGGGAATTCCTTAAAAAGCTTCGGATCGTGGACGACGTTAGAATCATTATCTAAAGGCATCAAGAGTATATTTATATTCCAGATTTGGAACCAGTGGCATAAGTTATACCACCCTGCTACTCACAAATGTTATTTTGATTAAGTATTGACATTAAATACTGTTCCTAGTACACTAGGAACTAGGAATAGTATAAAAACTAACAAAATGTCTGTTGCAACATCAAAAATAATAATAGAATATATTTCCAAAAATGGTCAGGCAAGCGGAAAAGAATTAACTACGCAACTTGGAACTATTACTGCGCGAGCAGTTAGAAAGCAGTTAAAAAACCTTCTTGATAAAGGAACCCTTAGAAAAATTGGACGGCCTCCCAAGGTTTACTACTTGTTAGCAACAGAAAAGAAAGTGTTGGATCAAACATATATTGATCAAAATATACTTCGTATTATTAATAAACGTTATCTCTTTATTGCACCCACCGGTGAGGCAAAACAAGGTTGGGAAGGGTTTATTGCTTGGTGTGAAAAGACAAAACAAGATCCTGTCAAAACTGCAAAAGAATATATAACTACAATTAAAAAATTTGATCATTTTAGAAAAAATAATCTTATTGATGGTATGCCAAAAATGAAACGTACTTTTAG